>JBFLKL010000230.1:0-7672 GCA_040883175.1 Synechococcaceae cyanobacterium
AAAAGATT
Source organism: Synechococcaceae cyanobacterium (assembly GCA_040883175.1). Taxonomy (GTDB): domain Bacteria; phylum Cyanobacteriota; class Cyanobacteriia; order PCC-6307; family Cyanobiaceae; genus NIES-981. The sequence goes on from JBFLKL010000230.1 coordinate 9, forward strand.
AAGTGGGTCAGGTGTGCAAATCCGACCAGGCAAATATGAGCCATCACGAATGAAAAACCCGAGGGCAACCCCCGAGTCCGTGTGCTCCCCAACCGGCTGATCAGACCGCCGCCGCTTCGCCCGCCTTCTGCCGCTCCAGCACCTCGGCAAGACCCTCCAGGTCCTCGTCGGTGATCTTGGTCTGCATCGGGCAGTGCTTGGGCCCGCACATCGAACAGAACTCCGCCTGCTTGTAGATGTCAGCCGGCAGGGTTTCGTCGTGATACTCCCTGGCCCGTTCCGGATCCAGGCTCAGCTCGAACTGGCGGTTCCAGTCGAAGGCATAGCGGGCGCGGCTGAGCTCGTCGTCGCGATCGCGGGCACCGGGGCGGTGGCGGGCGATGTCGGCGGCGTGGGCGGCGATCTTGTAGGCGATCAGGCCGGTGCGCACGTCCTCAGGATTGGGCAGGCCCAGATGCTCCTTGGGCGTCACGTAGCAGAGCATCGCCGTGCCGTGCCAGCCGGCCAGGGCAGCACCGATGGCACTGGTGATGTGGTCGTAGCCCGGAGCGATGTCGGTGACCAGCGGACCGAGCACGTAGAAGGGCGCCTCGCTGCACTCCTCCATCTGCTTCTTCACGTTGAACTCGATCTGATCCATCGGCACATGGCCCGGACCCTCCACCATCACCTGCACGTCGTGTTTCCAGGCGCGGCGAGTGAGCTCACCGAGGGTCTTCAGTTCCGCCAGCTGGGCGGCATCGGAGGCGTCGTGCTGGCAGCCCGGCCGCAGCGAATCCCCCAGCGAGAAGCTGCAGTCGTAGCGCTTGAAGATCTCGCAGATGTCCTCGAAGCGGGTGTACAGCGGGTTCTGCTTGTGGTGATACAGCATCCACTGGGCCAGGATGCCGCCACCGCGGCTCACGATCCCCGTCAGGCGGCCCTTGACCAGCGGCAGGTGCTCGATCAGCAGGCCGGCGTGGATGGTCTGGTAATCAACCCCCTGCTGGCAGTGCTTCTCGATGATGTGCAGGAAGTCGTCCTCTGAGAGCTTCTCGATCGAGCCGTGCACACTCTCCAGGGCCTGATACACCGGCACCGTGCCGATCGGCACCGGCGAGGCGTTGATGATCGCCGTGCGCACCTCATCGAGGTTCACGCCACCGGTGGAGAGATCCATCACCGTGTCGGCGCCGTACTTCACCGCCAGCTCCAGCTTCTTCAGCTCCTCGCCGACGTCGCTGGCGTTGGGAGAGGCACCGATGTTGGCATTCACCTTGCAGCGGCTGGCGATGCCGATCGCCATCGGCTCCAGATTGGTGTGGTTGATGTTGGCCGGGATGATCATCCGGCCCCGGGCCACCTCCTCCATCACCAGCGATTCGGGCAGGTTCTCCCGCCGGGCCACGCAGGCCATCTCCTCGGTGATCAGGCCCTGGCGGGCGTAGTGCATCTGGCTCACGTTGGCGTGGCCGCGACGCTTCTCGATCCAGGCGCTGCGCATGACGGGTAGGGGCAAAGAACGGAACGGGGAGCGGCCGGCCAGCGGCCGTGGCGGGGGTCCGGTTCCGGTTGCCGAGATCGCAACGCGCACCGTGGTGGTGGGCGGCTCACTTCCCTGCGCCGGCATGACCCGGATCAGGTGCGGAGGGTGTGATCTCAGCCCTGGCTCAGGCGGCGAGAAGCCGCTGACCGGGCACCCCTAGTGACCAGCAAACCCTAGCCAGGCCACAGCGGTCCGGCCGCATTCCCGGCCCCAGCCCGCAGCGGCGCCGACGCTCATCCCTGCAGACCGTTGAGGGCGGCGCCCACCACCCGGTGGTCGGGATCGGCCTGGAGGCGCTGCAGCAGCCCCCTCGCCGCGGCCGCGATCTCACCACCATCCGGCCCCTCCGGCGCCTGCTTCACCAGCCGGCCGAGGATCTCGGCCCCGCCCACCCGCACGGTGCCGTCGCCGGCGTCGACCGCCAGGCCTGCCAGCTCCAGCAGCCCCTCGGCCGGCGCCTCGGGATGCTCGGCCACCGCCGAGAGCACGCTGCAGCGCAGCAGCCAGTGATCGTCGCGGCGGAAGGCCTCCAGCAGCAGCGGCCAGGCCCGCTCCAGCCCGTGACTCACCAGCGAGTTGGCCGCCTCGGCGCGCACGTTGGGGTCGCTGTCGTGCTCCAGGGCCGCCGCCAGCGCCTGCCAGCCGGCCTCATTGCGCTTCACCCCCAGCCCGGCGCAGCTCAGCGAGCGCACCAGGAACGCCTCCTGCTCCAGCCCCACCAGCAGCAGAGGCACCGCCGCCTCCACCGGCACCTCCCGCAGTGCCACCAGGGCGGGCATGGAGCGGCCGGGATCGCCACAGGTGATGGCGTCGCGCAGCTGCTGGAGATCAGGCTGGTTGCTCATCCCACCAGCTTGCCTGGCTCAGCGGCGCTCCTGGCGCAGGGCCAGGAGCAGCGCCCGGCGCCGTCGCTGCCGCCGCACCCGGCTGGCCACCAGCAGGCCGCCGCCGATCAGCAGTGCCGGCACGGCCTGGATGCGGTCCTGACCCTGCCGCTGCAGCAGCACCACCAGCGCCAGCAGGATCAGCAGCGGCGCCGAGAGCACCATCAGGCCGTCGAGCAGGGGCCTGGAGCGAGCCGGTTTCGCGGTCACAGGGAGGCGCCGGCGGCAGTGTCAGTGGTGCTGGCGGATTCCGGGCTGACCTCAGCGGCGGTTGCCAATTCCCTGGCGGCCTGGCGCTCGATCCAGCGCAGCAGGCTGAGGCTGAGCACCTTCACCCCCACCGCCAGGGCCCCCTCATCGGGCTCGAAGGTGTTGCTGTGCAGCGGCGTGCAGCCTTCGGGGCCCGCCACCCCCAGGCGGAACATCGTGCCGCGGATGCCATCGAGCAGCTCGGCGAAGTCTTCGGCCCCCAGCGACGGCTGCTCCAGCCACTGCACCTGGGCCGGCCCCAGCAGCTCCACGCCGGCCGCGGCCACCAGGGCGGTGAGCTCGTGGTCGTTGTGCACCGGCGGCGAGATGCGGCGGTAGCGCACCCGGGCCTCGCCGCCGTGCCCGCGGCAGAGGGCGTGCACCGTCTCCTCGATCCACAGCGGCAGGCGGTCGTGCAGCTCCAGGTCGAGGCAGCGCACCGTGCCCAGCAGGCGCACGTGGTCGGCGATCACGTTGAAGGCGCGCCCCCCCTCGATGCGGCCGAAACTCACCACCACCGGATGCAGGGCGTCGAGCCGGCGGCTGATCGCTTCCTGCAGGCCACTCACCACCCGGGCCGCGATCCAGATGGCATCAGTGCTCTGGTGGGGCCTGGCGCCGTGGCCGCTCTCGCCGATCACCTCGATCTCCAGTTCGCCGGCGGCGGCGGTGAGGCTGCCGCTGCGCACGCCGATCTGGCCCACCGGGATCGAGGGAAACACATGCACACCGAACAGCGCATCGATGCCTTCGGTGGCGCCGTCGGCCTTCATCCAGGCCGCCCCCTCGGCCGTTTCCTCCGCCGGCTGGAACAGCAGCCGCACCCGGGCGGTGAGCCGTTCCGGGTGCCGTTCGGCCACCGCCGCCAGCAGGGCCGCCACCCCCAGTCCCACGGCGCTGTGCATGTCGTGGCCGCAGGCGTGCATCAGGCCCTGCACGGTGGAGGCATAGTCGAGGCCGGTGCGTTCCTCGACCGGCAGGGCATCCATGTCCACCCGCAGGGCCACCAGCGGCGCCGGCGACCCGTCGGCCCGCAGCCGTGGGCCGAGTTCGGCCAGCACACCGGTGCGGCCCACGCCCTCGCGCACCTCCCAGCCCCAGCGCCGCAGTTCACCCGCCACCAGGGCGGCGGTCTGTTGCTCGTGGCCACTCAGCTCCGGGTGACGGTGCAGGTGGCGGCGCAGCTGGATCAGCTCCGGCAGCACGCCGGCCAGGTCGCGCTCCAGCCCCAGGTCGTGCCAGCTCAGCGGCGTGAGCTGGGTCGGGGGATCACAGGGGATGGAGGTCACAGGAGCATTCAGGTGATCGCCAGGAACTGCCGCAGCGCCTCCACCGGCCCCGGTGGCCAGCGACGGATGCTGATCAGCCATTCTTGCTGGCGATACCGGGGATCGAGACCGGAGGCCGAGACCCAGTTGCTCTCCGCCTCACCGCGAGCGCCACGTCGCCAGAGGAGGGCGGTGAGGCCGGCGCGGGCATCGGCGAACAGGGGGTAGCGGCGGATCAGGGAGCGCAGGCTGCGCTCGGCATCCTCCAGCTCGCCGAGCTGGAAGGCGGCCAGCGCGGCACTGGAGCGGGCCATGGCGAAACCGGGCCGCAGGTCGGCGGCGGCCTCGAAGCTGCTGCGGGCGGCCGCCCAGTCACCCCGGGAGCCCTGCACGTTGCCCAGGTTGTAGAGGGCCGAGGCCCGCACCTCGCCGGCATCGGGGCGCGCCAGGATCCAGAGGTAGTCGGCCTCGGCGGCATCCCAGCGCTGCAGGGCCTCCTCGGCGGTGCCGCGGTTGAGATGGGGATCGCTGCTGTCGGGCTCCAGCGCGATGGCGTGGGTCTGGTCGGCGATCGCGGAGCGGGGATCGCCCAGGGCCAGCTGCACGTTGCCGCGGTTGCTCCAGGCCGCCGCGTCCCCCGGCGCCACCTCGAGCACCTGGTTCCAGAGGGTGAGGGCATCGCCGAAGCGTCCCTCGCGGCTGGCCCGCAGTGCCTGATCGAACAGCTCCGGCAGGGGCGGCTGGGCGGCGGCCGCCGCCGGACTCAACGGGGCCACGAGCAGCAGCGCAGGGAGCAGCAGCGCCGCCAGCAGCAGGACCAGCGAGGCCGGCACCGCGGGACGGTGCGGAGCCCGGCTCATGTCGCCTCCGGGGAGGCCACGCTGGAGGCGGCCAGGTGGGCCCGTCCCGCCTCGGTGAGCAGACGGCCGCGGGGGGTGCGCTGCAGCAGTCCCTGCTGCAGCAGGTAGGGCTCCACCACCGCCTCCAGCGTGGCCGGGTCCTCGCCCAGGCCGGCCGCCAGGGTCTCGAGGCCAACCGGCCCGCCGCCGTAGCCCTCCAGCATCAGCGACAGCAGGCGGCGGTCGTGGGCATCGAGGCCGCGGCCATCGACACGGTGCAGGCTCAGGGCCTCGTGCACCAGCGCGGCCGTCACCCGCGCGTGGCCGCGCACGCTGGCCACGTCCCGCACGCGGCGCAGCAGGCGATTGGCGATGCGCGGGGTGCCGCGGCAGCGGCGCGCCACCTCCAGGGCCGCCGGTGCGTCGAGCCGCACCTCCAGCAGTCCCGCGGCCCGCAGCACGATCGCCTGCAGGTCGTCGAGACCATAGAACTCCAGCCGCTGGATCAGTCCGAAGCGATCCCGCAGCGGCGAACTGAGGGCCCCGGCACGGGTGGTGGCCCCCACCAGGGTGAAGGGGGCGATCGGCAGGCTGCGGGTGCGGGCGGTGCTGCCCTTGCCCACCGTCAGATCGAGGCGGTAGTCCTCCATCGCCGGGTACAGCAGCTCCTCGGCCACCCGGTTCAGGCGGTGGATCTCGTCGATGAACAGCAGCTCATGGGGCTGCAGGTTCACCAGCAGGCCCACGATGTCGCGGGGTCGCTCCAGGGCCGGGGCGCTGGTGATGCGGCAGCGCACCCCCAGCTCCTCCGCCAGCACCAGGGCCATGGTGGTCTTGCCCAGGCCCGGGGGGCCGTACAGCAGCACGTGGTCGAGAGCCTCGTCACGGGCCCGGGTGGCCTCCACGGCGATGCTCAGCACCTGCTTGAGCTCGCTCTGACCGATGTAGTCGGCCAGCCGCCGCGGCCGCAGAGAGTCCTCCCGAACGATCGCCTCCCTGGGCTCCGCCGGGTCGTCCAACGCGGTCCCCTCCAGCACCGCTGGCCCGTCCACGGCGGCCGGATCCACGAGCCGACGCGGCGCCGGGGGGGCTGCGGGGCGGCCCTGGCCCTGGGATCCGGAGGAAACGATCGCCATGGATGGAGGGTACCGGCCCCTGCCTAGGGTCGGGAGTCGAGCAGGCGCGCAGCGGGACTGAAGGCATGGCCAAGGGCGGCACCAAGAAGCTCGCCGCCAGGGCCCAGCGGGACGCCGCCAACCGCCTGCTGGCCGACAACCGCTTCGCGCGGCACCAGTACGAGATCCTCGACACCGTCGAGTGCGGCATCGAGCTGCTGGGCACGGAGGTGAAGTCGATCCGGGCGGGCCAGGCCAACCTGCGCGACGGCTTCTGCCTGATCCGCGACGGCCAGCTGCAGCTGCACAACGTGCACATCTCCCCCCATCGCCATGCCGGCGCCTACTTCAACCACGACCCGCTGCGGGTGCGCAAACTGCTCGCCCACCGCCGCGAGATCGACAGGCTGCGCGTGGCCCTGGAGCAGAAGGGCCTCACCCTGATCCCCCTGAACCTGCATCTCAAGGGCTCCTGGATCAAGGTGACCCTGGGCCTGGCCAAAGGCCGCAAACTCCACGACAAGCGCCAGGAGGAGCGGCGCAAGGAGATGGCGAAGGAGACCCGCGCCGCGATCGCCCGTTACTAGGGCTGGTCCCGCCCGGAGGATTCGACTCCTGACGCCGGGGCGGGCTGAGTGTCGCCGGGCGGCGGCGGCTCGGGCGGCTCGGCGGGACCGTCAGGGCTGTCGTCATCCGCATCCACCGGCTGTTCGCGGCGCTCGCCGGGCTCAGGCACGGCCGGCGGCGGCTCAGGCGCGGGGGGATCGGCCCGTACCGAGAGCGTGATCACCCCGGCCGCCACACCGTCGTTGCTCACCAGCAGCTGCAGTGGCAGGGGGTTCTGCGCACCGAGGCTCACCACCCGCAGCGGGCCGCGCGACTCCAGCAGGGTGCCGTCGGCGGCGAACACGGCCATCTGCATCAGCGGCGAGCCATTCACCCCCAGCACCACTGCGTGGCCGTCCGGTGCGCGCACCGGGAACAGCCGTGCGCCCCCGGCGGCCACGGAGGCGTTGCGCACCTCGGTCTGCAGGGGCCTGGCCAGGATCGTCTCGATCTGCAGGTTGGAGAGGCTCTGCTCGGCAGCGGCATACCAGAGCTGGCGGAAGGGCTCGGGGGGGATGGCGGTGCCGGAGCGGCCGGGCAGCAGGGCCTGGGCGTTGGCCGACACCAGCTGGCGCAGCACCGGACCGCTGAGCCCCTGGGCCTCCAGCTGGTTCTCGCGCCGCTCCCAGTCGGCGTTGGTGTAGCGGCCCAGGCGCTGACGCAGGGCCAGGGGCAGCTGCTCCACCTGGGCCAGCAACTCCTGGGCCAGCTCGTTCCAGGCCTGACGCAGCGGCGCATCCTCCGCCGCATCGCTGGGCAGGCGTCCGCCCCGCTCCGGGAAACGGGCCAGCAGGCTGGCGTCCACGAGCTTGAGGAACCAGGCCCGGTCCACCTGGAGGGCCCGCAGGCGATTGAGCAGCTGCTGACGCTGATTCACCTCCTCCCGGGGCAGGCTGCTGGGCAGCTGCAGGGCCACATCGGGGGTGCTGGGCTCTGTGCTGGTGCCGCGGCTCAGCCACCACCAGCCCAGGGCCGTGCCCACCACCGCCGAGAGCACCAGGGCCATCACCACAGGCCAGACACTGCCTTCGGCCTGCAGCTCCCGCTCCTCGCCGCTGCGCCGCCGTCCCCCGGGGGCCCGGCGGCTGTCGAGCCTGTTGAGGGGGGGTAGATCCGGGGGGGCCGGGGCCGCTGCCGGCTCGAAGGGGAGCTGGACAGCCCCCGGAGACGACTGTGCG
>JBFLKL010000231.1:0-4666 GCA_040883175.1 Synechococcaceae cyanobacterium
CGGCTGCTCCGGCGCCTGTGGCAGACCCTTGTGCCGATCGGCCTGTTTCTGCTCGGGGTGGGCTTCGACTGGCTCACCCGGCGGTTGCGCAATGCCGAGCACGCCCGCGCCCGGGCCGAGGAGGCGTCCGACCTGGTGGCCTCCCTCGGCCCGGCGTTCATCAAGGCCGGCCAGGCCCTCTCCACCCGGCCCGACATCGTGCCGCCTGTGCTGCTGGAGGAACTCGCCCAGCTGCAGGACCAGCTGCCGGGCTTCGATCCCCGGCTGGCCATGGCCTGCATCGAGGAGGACCTCGGTGCGCCTGTGGATCAGATCTTCGCCGAACTGGAACGCGAGCCGATCTCCGCGGCCTCCCTGGGCCAGGTGCACCGCGGCGTGCTGCGCACCGGTGAGCGGGTGGCGGTGAAGGTGCAGCGACCCGGCCTGCGCGAGCAGATCACCCTCGATCTCTACATCGTGCGCAACCTCGCCGCCTGGTTGAACCGCAACGTCCGTCTGATCCGCAGCGATCTGGTGGCCCTGATCGATGAGCTGGGCACGCGGGTGTTCGAGGAGATGGACTACCTCAACGAGGCGGACAACGCCGAGCGTTTCGCCCGGCTCCATGCCCACAACTCCCGCATCGCGGTGCCGCGCATCCATCGCCAGGCCACCAGCCGGCGGGTGCTGACGATGGAGTGGATCGACGGCGTCAAGCTCACCAATCTTGAGGCGGTGCGGGAGCTGGGCATCGATCCCGATGAGCTCGTGCAGGTGGGGGTGAACTGCAGCCTGCAACAGCTGCTGGAGCACGGCTTCTTCCACGCCGATCCCCACCCCGGAAACCTTCTGGCCCTGCCGGATGGCCGCCTGGCCTACCTCGATTTCGGGATGATGAGCGCGGTCAGCCGCGAGGCCCGCACCGGTCTGATCCAGGCGGTGGTGCATCTGGTGAACAGGAACTTCGGCAAACTCAGCAAGGACTTCGTGAACCTCGGGTTCCTGGCCGAGGACGTGAACCTCGAGCCGATCGTGCCGGCCTTCGAGAACGTGTTCGGCCAGGCCCTGGAGATGGGCGTCAGCCGCATGGACTTCAAGGCCGTCACCGACGACCTCTCCGGGGTGATGTACCGCTTCCCCTTCCAGGTGCCGCCCTACTACGCCCTGATCATCCGCTCGCTGGTGACCCTTGAAGGCATCGCCCTGAGCGTGGATCCCAACTTCAAGATCCTCGGCGCCGCCTATCCCTATTTCGCCAGACGGCTGATGGAGGATCCCGATCCCAGCCTGCGCCAGAGCCTCAGGGAGATGCTCTTCGACGGTGAAGTGTTCCGCTGGCAGCGGCTCGACAACCTGATTGCCAGTGCCGCTCAGGGATCGCAGCTCGATCTCGACGGCCTGCTCGATCAGGTGCTCGACTTCCTGTTCTCCGCCAACGGCGGCCTGCTGCGCCGGCAGCTGGTGGAGTCGGTGATCACCCGGGTGGACGCCGTGGCCTGGCACACCACCCTGCGCCTGGGCAAACGGCTGCCGGAGCGGCTGCAACCGCCAGGCCTGCGGCAGCGGCAGGCCGAGGAGAGCGGCGATGTGCTGCTCAGCCTCGAACCGATCCGGCAGCTGGTGACGATCCTCCGGGCCCTGCCGGGCTTCGAGCCCCGGTTGCTGGTGAAGCGGCTGCCACGCCTTCTCGGGGAGCGGGAGCTGCGGCGGATGGGTGTGGATGTGGCCCGCGGTCTGGCCGAGCGGGGGGTGGTGCGCCTGCTGCGCGACGTGCTCGTCGCCCCGTCGCTGCGGCCCGCCAACGGGGTGGCCAGCGCCTGATAAGCCCCTAGGGTTGCGCCATGACATCCCTTCGCCTGCGCCAGCGGCTGCTGGCAAGACTGCCCGGCCGCCGGTTGCTGGCCATCGGGATCGGCCTGGGCCTGAGCCTGGCCACGCCTGCGATTCAGGCCGCTGAGAGCCTTGTGTTCGTGAGTGGCGCCTTCCGGCGCTCGATCCCGGTCGGCGACCTGGAACTGCTGGCCACTACCGGCGAGGCCCAGGGCCTGCTGTCGGATGTGATCCGCTTCACCGACCAGGATCCGGCGAAGATCGCCGAGCTGCTCAACCAGTCGATCAGCCTGCCGGTGACCCTGGTGAGCCGCCTGCTCGGCACCCGCATCGGCGAGGCCCTGCTCGACCGGCTGGCCCAGATCTTCCATCCCCTCAAAGCCCCCGGCGTGGGCGTGCCGGCCCTGCGCTCGGCGATCGTGATGGGACTGGTGGAAGGCGATGGCAAGATCTCGGCCATCTCCTTCCTGCGCGCCTATCCCACCCAGGAGCTGGAGGTGAACATCCCCAACCTGCTGGCCGTGGCCCAGCGCGCCAGCTCAGTGACCGAACTGGTGCGCTTCTTCTCCGAATCCCCCCTCGACGGCCTGCGCGGGACCAACGGAGCCGAGAACTAGATTCAAGGCAGCCGTCCCCCAACCCCCTTGCCCCTGCTCCAATCCCTGCGGCGTCTGGGCTTGGGGCCCGGCAGCGCTAACCCCACCCTGCAGGACTGGCCGGGGCTGATCGAGGCCTATCGCCGCTGGCTTCCGGTGAGTGAGCACACACCGGTGATCAGCCTCCGGGAGGGGGCCACGCCGCTGATCCCCGCCCCGACGATCGCTGAGCGGGTGGGCAACCGGGTGCGGGTGTTTCTCAAGTACGACGGCCTCAACCCCACCGGCTCCTTCAAGGACAGGGGCATGACCATGGCCATCTCCAAGGCCAGGGAGGCGGGCTCCGAGGCCGTGATCTGCGCCAGCACCGGCAACACCTCGGCAGCCGCCGCGGCCTACGCCCGACGGGGCCGGATGCGTGCCTTCGTGCTCATCCCCGATGGCTACGTGGCCCAGGGCAAGCTCGCCCAGGCGCTGCTCTACGGCGCCGAGGTGATCGCCATCCAGGGCAACTTCGACCGCGCCCTGGCGATCGTGCAGGAGGTGGCGGAGCAGTACCCGGTGACCCTGGTGAACTCGGTGAACCCCTACCGGTTGCAGGGGCAGAAAACCGCGGCCTTCGGAGTCGTCGATGCCCTCGGCGAAGCCCCGGACTGGCTCTGCATCCCGGTGGGCAACGCCGGCAACATCAGTGCCTACTGGATGGGCTTCAACGAGTACCGGGACGCCGGCCACTGCCGGAGCGTGCCGCGCATGATGGGCTTCCAGGCGGCCGGTTCGGCGCCGCTGGTGCTGGGCCATACGGTGGAGCAGCCCGACACCATCGCCACCGCCATCCGCATCGGCAACCCGGTGAACCGGGACAAGGCCCTGGCAGTACGCCGCGAGAGCGGCGGCGATTTCACCGCGGTGACGGACACCGAGATTCTCGAGGCCTACAAGCTGCTCGGCAGCCAGGAGGGGGTGTTCTGCGAGCCGGCCAGCGCGGCGTCCGTGGCGGGCCTGCTCAAGCGCCGTGGGGAGGTGCCTGCGGGCGCCACGGTGGTGTGCGTGCTCACAGGCAACGGCCTCAAGGATCCCACCACCGCCATCGAGCACAACGAGGCCCGGTTCCACACCGGCCTGGAGGCCGACACCGCCAGAGTGGCCGAAGTGATGGGCTTCTGAGGCCGGCCGGGCTTTTCTGATGGGCGCCGACCCCGTGTGCCAGCGAACAAGGCGGCTGCTGAGGGACCGGGAAAAGCGCGGCTGAATCCGGGGAAATCGCAGCCCGGACCACAGACATGACGAACGCGGATCTTTCCCCAGGAGCGGGAAAGCGGGGAAAACCCGGCGATCTCCCCATCGCGATCCAGGCTTTCCGCAGCGGCTGACCCCCCGCATCCCAGGCCGGACCAAACATCCGGGGCGTTTTCCAGGCTTTCCCCAGCCCCTACGACGACTGTTTTGATCTTTTCTGATTCAATCCTTTCTGATCCGTAGACGGCGGAAGAACTCCGGATTCCCGGCGTTGCGCAATCAGCCGCCCTGTGGAAGCGTGGGGACCCTTCAGCCCAGCGGCCCACTCCCGGCCTGAACGCCCCCACCATGAAGCTGGTCTGCTCCCAGTCGGAACTCAGCGCCAGCCTGCAGCTGGTGAGCCGGGCCGTCGCGGCCCGTCCAACCCACCCGGTGCTGGCCAACGTGCTGCTCACCGCCGATGCGGGCACCGGCCGCCTCAGCCTCACCGGCTTCGATCTCAGCCTCGGCATCCAGACCAGCCTGCCGGCCGAAGTGGCGGCCAGCGGCGCCATCACCCTGCCCGCCAGGCTGTTCGGCGAGATCGTGGCGCGGCTGTCGGCCGACAGCCCCATCGGCCTGCATTGCCCCGAGGGCGGAGAGCAGGTGGAGCTCACGTCCCGCTCCGGGTCGTACCAGATGCGGGGCATGCCCGCCGAGGATTTTCCGGATCTGCCCCTGGTGCAGACCGGTCAGCCCATCCGTCTGGAGGCCGAAGCCCTGGTGAAGGGGCTGCGGGCAACCCTGTTCGCCAGCAGTGGTGATGAGGCCAAGCAGCTGCTCACCGGGGTGCATCTGCGGCTCGAGGGCGAGGGGCTGGAATGTGCCGCCACCGACGGCCACAGGCTCGCGGTGCTGCGCCTGGCCCGGGGCGTGGAGGCCGTCGCCCCGGATGGGGCTTCCGGGCAGGAGCCGTTTGCGGTCACCGTGCCGGCCCGCTCGCTGCGCGAGCTGGAGCGACTGCTCTCGGGCCGCCAGTCCAG
>JBFLKL010000232.1:0-7953 GCA_040883175.1 Synechococcaceae cyanobacterium
GCCGGCCATCGCTGGGGCCATCGAGGCAGAGCGCCACCTGCAGGCTGCGTGTGATCACGATCAGCAGCGGATCGGTGCCGTCATCAGGCTCCAGCGGCAGCCGCTCGAAGCCTGTGCCCTCGGGCCCGGTCCTGACGCCGGCGTTGGGGAGCAGGGCCGGCGGCGCGCTCATCAGCGTCTCCAGCTGCGCCGGGGCCCACACCCAACCCTGCAGCCGGGCCAGTAACTGGGGTTCGTAGAGAGCCGGCAGCGGCGCTGCCAGCCAGAGCCCGACCTGATCGGCCCGTGGCATCAGGCAATCGTTCTGCAGGGTGGCCAGGGCTGCCCACCACTGGCGTCGCACCGAGTCCTCGTCGTTGCGGCCCGCCGGCACGCCTGCCCCGAGGCCGGCCCGCACCTGGGCCAGCGTCACCCGATCGGGGCTGGGGGGATGTTCGGGCTCGCTGGGCTGGGCTGTCGCTGGAGCCATGGTGCGCTCTCCCGAAGGCCTACCACTGGTTCTTGCCCGGGCGAGGCAGCCCACCACCGCGGCGTCCCACGGAGGCGCACAGACCAAGGGCCATGAAGTTCATCAGCATGGCGGAGCGGCCGTAGCTGAGAAAGGGGAGTGGAATCCCGGTGACCGGACCGAGGCCGATGGTCATGTTGATGTTCACCACGACCTGGAACATCAGCATGGTGCCAACCCCCACCACCACCAGGGATTCCACATCGCTGCGGGCGCGTCCGGCGATGTGCAGAAGCCGCCAGGCCAGGGCCACGAACCCCACCACGACCAGCACCGATCCGATGAAGCCGGTTTCCTCGCCGAGGGCGCTGAAGATGAAATCGGTGTGCTGCTCCGGGATGAAGCGAAGTTTGGTGAGCGATCCCCGCATCAGCCCGGTGCCCCAGAGCTGGCCGCTGCCGATGCCCACGGTGCTCTGAAGCAGGTGGTAGCCCCCGCCCAGGGGGTCCTTGGTCGGGTCGAGGAACAGCACCAGTCGGTCGCGCTGGTAATCCTGCAGCACATTCATCCACAACCAGGGGGTCACGGCGGCGAAGAACCCCTGCACACCCACCACGATCGCCAGCCCCACCCGTTTCCAGGGCAGGCTGCTCCAGGCCAGCCAGGCGGTGAACGGAATCCAGGCCAGGAGGGCCCAGGGCAGGGTGCCCGCCACGATCGCGGTGACCAGCGGGGAGAGCAGGAGCAGGACCCAGGCGCCGGGCATCCCCGACCAGAACAGCATCACCAGCAGCACCGCGCCGAACACCAGCGACGTACCCAGGTCGGGCTGGATGAACACCAGCATCCAGGGCACGCTGATGAGAGCGGTGGGTCGCACCAGGTCCACCGGACGCTCCACCGGGTGGCGGGCCAGCACGTCCGCCAGAAGCACGATCGCCGCCAGCTTGGCGAATTCCGACGGCTGCACGTGGAAGCCGGCGATGCTGATCCAGCGCTGGGCCCCCAGGGCCGTGGTGCCCACCACCCGAACCGCCAGCAGGCTGGCCACTGTGGCGGCGAAGATCGGCCACTGCCAGCGGGCCAGCCGATCGAGGGGGATCCGCGCCATCAGCAGGGCGACCACCAGGCCCAGGGCCGCAGTGATCCAGTGCTGGTACCAGTCGGCGTAGTCGGCCTGGCGCTGGGTGCTGGCGATCAGGATCCCAGCCAGGGCGATCATCGCCAGGGGGATGCCCCAGAGCAGCAGGTCCACCCCTGCCAGGAGCCGCCGCCGGCTGCGTTCGCGGCGGGCGAACAGGGACCGTCTGCGCCCGCTCAGGCTGAGCATGGCCCTCAGGCCGGGACGGGAGCGAGCGTTGCGATCCTGCGGGCCAGGGCCGTGAAGGCCTGGGCCGTGACCGACTCCGGCGCCGACAACACCACCGGCAGTCCCTGGTCTCCTCCCTCGCGCACCGGCAGTTCCAGGGGGAGTTCCGCCAGGAGAGGCACACCCCCCTCTCCGGCCAGGCGGGCGCCCCCGCCAGTGCCGAAGATCGCGTAGCGCTTGTCCGGGGCGTCGGGTGGAATGAAGGCGCTCATGTTCTCCACCACTCCGAGCACTGGGATCCCCATCTGCAGGAACATGGCCAGGCCGCGACGGGCATCGGCCAGGGACACCTCCTGGGGGGTGGTGACGATCAGCACGCCGGCCATGGGCACGGCCTGGGCGAGGGTGAGCTGCGCGTCACCGGTGCCCGGTGGCAGATCCACCACCAGCACATCGCGATCGCCCCAGTCCACCTGGTAGAGAAACTGGCGGATGATGCCGTTGAGCATCGGCCCACGCCAGATCACCGGCTGGTTCTCCGCCACCAGCAGGCCCATCGACACCATGGCGATGCCGCAGCTCTCCATCGGCACGAGCACCTGGGAGCCGCCTTCGCCGCGCACCTCCGGGGTGCGATCAGCCACCCCCAGCATGGTGGGGGCGTTGGGCCCGTAGATGTCGGCGTCGAGCAGCCCCACCTTCAGGCCATCGCGGGCCAGCGCACAGGCCAGATTCACGGCCACGGTGCTCTTGCCCACCCCTCCTTTGCCGCTGCTCACGGCGATCACCTGCCTCACGCCGGGGATGGGTTGGCGCTCGGGCAGCTGTCCCTGGCCGCCGGGGCCATGGCCGGCGGCACCGATGGGAGCGCCGGACGGCGGCGGGGTGCCGGGCTGGGCCAGTTCGATCTGCACATCGTCGATGCCGTCGAGGGCCAGCAGCGCCGCACGGGCTTCGCCGACGATGCGATCGCGCTGTCCCTGGGCGAAGCCCGGCAGGGCCAGGCGGATCACCGCCCGCTGCCCCTGAACGCGGGGGGCCTGGATCCAGCCCAGCTCGAGCAGATCGCGGCCGCTGCCCGCATCCTTCACGGCACTGAGGGCGTCGCGGGCCTGCTCCGGGGTGGCCATCCAAGCGCTGCTTCGGCAAGCCGCGATCCTAGGGACGTCGCTCCGGGGCAGGGCCGGCGGCGTGACAGAGGCTCTCGATCCTCTTGTGGAGGGGTTGGGCGGCCTGAAAAGGTATCTCCAACTCGCACGCCGATGCGGCGCAGCATCCATGCTCCAGGCCCTCGAGGCTCCACCGGCCAACTCCCGCCAGCGGGCCCGCGATCTGCTGCTTGGCCTGCAGGATTCGATCTGTGCGGGACTGGAGCAGCTCGACGGCGAGAGGCGCTTTCTCGAGGAGAGCTGGGAGCGTCCGGAGGGCGGCGGTGGTCGCTCCCGCGTGATCAAGGCCGGCCGGGTGTTCGAGCAGGGCGGGGTGAACTTCTCTGAGGTGCAGGGCTCCGAGCTGCCACCCTCGATCCTCAGTCAGCGTCCCGAAGCCAAGGGGCATCCGTGGTTCGCCACCGGCACCTCGATGGTGCTGCATCCCCGCAGTCCTTATATCCCCACCGTTCATCTCAACTACCGCTATTTCGAGGCCGGTCCGGTGTGGTGGTTCGGGGGCGGTGCCGACCTCACCCCGTATTACCCCTTTCTCGAGGACGCCCAGCACTTCCATCGCACCCTCAAGGCGGCCTGCGACAGCGTCAACCCGGCGTATTACCAGGTGTTCAAGCCCTGGTGCGACGAGTATTTCTTCCTGAAGCACCGCGGCGAGACCCGTGGCGTGGGTGGCATCTTCTACGACTACCAGGATCCTGGCGGTGTGCTGTACAAAGGCCCCGATGCGGCTGGCCCCGCCGCCGCCACCAGTGAGCGCATCGGTGCCATCGCTCAGAGCTGGGAGCAGCTCTTCCAGTTGGCCGGCGCCTGCGGCAACGCCTTCCTGCCCAGCTATGTGCCGATCGCAGAGAAGCGTCTGCCCACCGCCTACGGCGAGCGGGAGCGCCAGTTCCAGCTCTACCGCCGCGGTCGCTACGTGGAGTTCAATCTGGTGTTCGATCGCGGCACGATCTTCGGTCTGCAGACCAACGGCCGCACCGAGTCGATCCTGATGTCGCTGCCGCCGCTCGTGCGCTGGGAATACGGATATACGGTCGACCCAGGCAGTCGGGAGGCCCTGCTCACCGATCTGTTCACCAAACCCCAGAACTGGCTGGAGGACCCCGCGCTCAGGGAGCGCTGCGCGCCCCACCTGGCGGTGAGCTGAGCCCAGGGGCGGCGCTGCCCTCGGCCACCACGGGCTGCAGCTCGGGTGATCCGCCCGGGATCGCGGGCGGACGGCGCAGGCCCCGTTCGATCCCGTCCACCACCCGGGTGGCGATGGCGCCGATCGTGTCCTGACGACGGCTGGGATCCCGCAGAGCTGCCTCCAGGGGGCCCTCAAGCTTGCCGATCTCCAGCATGGCGATTCCCCGCCGCGGGGCTCCCAGGCCGTCGCGGTAGTGCAGTGGATAGGCGCCGAAGCCCTGGGCCAGGCTCTCGTCGATGCGGCTGGGGCGGCGGTGCAGGGGCGGGATCAGGCCCGAGCCCACGCCATCGGGCCCGTAGGCGTCGTAGTGGATCTCGAGGGCATAGCCACCCAAGCGGGCATGGTTGCGTCCCACACTCCAGTTGGTGCGGGGGTCGTCTCCGTCAGGGATCGTGCGCAGCGGTGGGTCATAGAAGCGGATCGACAGACCCCGCTCTCGGCCGAGAGCCTCAACAGCCCTGGCAGTGAGCAGGTTCCAGTAGAGCTCGTCGCGCATCTCGGGCTGCATGGGCGCCGCTCCCCTGAGGGCCACCGCTTCGCCTGGGGTGCCGGCACCCGCCATGTTCTGGGAATCGGCATGGCCTGCCAGCAGCAGGATGTCAACGGTCTCGGGCAGGACCCGCGAACCGATCCAGTCCTTGCGGTCGCTCAGCCGGCTGCGAGGTCCGGTGAGCGGATCCACTCCGGCCAGGCCGGGGGCCTGGGCACTGACACCCAGGCCCAGCACAAGGGAAGCCATCAGGCCCACCAGAAGCACGAACACGGGCCAGCGGCGGAAAGCGTGCATGGGTGCGCGGGGAGCGGGCGTGTGGACGTGGCCGTGGACCCATCCGTGCTGGGATCTCATCCTTGGTCAAATGGGAGAGCTGAGCAGGTTGGCGTCGCTGTAGAGCCCCAGCCTGGAGCCCAGCTCCTGCTCCAGGGCGATCAGCTCATCGCGGTGAGCCCGAAGCTTGAGTGCGCTGCCGGTGGCCTGATCGTGACTGATCAGTCGCAGCTCCACTGTTTCATCGCGGGAGGCACGCCGCCGGTAGAGCAGGCCGGCGAGCGGGCCCAGCAGGGCCAGCAGCAACGGCCACCATCCCAACCCCGGCAGCAGCTGGCGCAGCACCAGCCCCAGGCAGCCGGCACCGAGGCCGCCGAGCAGGGAGAGCAGCACGGCCAGCATCGGGCTCGAACGCACCTGGCCTCGGAAGAGCAGGCTGCGGCGATCGGGGTCGGAGACCTCAGCCTGCCAGCCCCGCTGCTCCAGCCAGGTGCTCAGCACGGGCAGCACCTCCAGGGCGGGCCTGGAGCTGCGCACCTCCACGGTGGTGGTGCGGTCCTTGCTGGCAGCCCGCAGGAAGAACACCAGCCCGATGGCCAGCAGCAGGGTCAGCAGCAGGGTGGAGCCGGTTGTGGCCATGAGGCGATTCTGCTGGATCCGCCGCCGCCGTGCTGTTCACCCTGGGTTGTCAGCATGGGAGGCCGCTCCGCTCCACGCCGATGACCGCCGCCCCCAGCAGCAACCTGCCCGCCCCGGCCCGTTTCGCTGTCTTCGATGGCGACCTCGATGCCAGCTGGGCGACTCTCTACGGGACTGCCCGGGCCCTGGCGGTGGACACCGAGGCGATGGGGCTGATCCACGGCCGCGATCGGCTCTGTCTGGTGCAGATCAGTGATGACAGCGACAACGTGTGCTGCATCCGCCTGGCCCGTGGCCAGCAGCAGGCGCCGCGGCTGCAGGCTCTGATGGAGAACCGAGCCATAGAGAAGGTGTTCCACTTCGCCCGCTTCGATGTGGCCGCCCTGGCCGAGAATCTCGGCATCACGGTGCAGCCCATCTTCTGCACCAAGGTGGCCAGCCGGCTGGCCCGCACCTACAGCCCCAGGCACGGGCTCAAGGATGTGATTCAGGAACTGGTGGGCATCGAACTCGACAAGCAGGCCCAGAGCTCCGACTGGGGGCGGGTGGAGGATCTCAGCGAGGCTCAGCTCGCCTATGCGGCCGGGGATGTGCGCTTCCTGCTGCCAGCCCGGGATCGGCTGGAGACGATGCTCAGGCGCGAGGATCGCTGGGATCTGGCCCAGCGCTGCTTCGGGTGTCTGCCGGTGATGGCGGAACTCGACCGCAACCGCTTCCACCTGCTGTTCGAGCATTCGAGCGGCGGCAACCGCTGAGGGCTGCGCTCAGCACCCTGGCCCCGGGGACGATCAGTCCTCCACCATGAAGTTGTCATCACTGCCCACCGCCTCGAGCTGCGCGGTGAGCAGGCCGTGGTGGTCGCCGGGGCTGGCCTGCAATTCGGTCAGCAACTCCTCCGCCAGGGCCAGCTTGCCTTGTGGTTCGCGGATGCCGGCCTGGGCGGCCCGGATCTCCACGCGGCGGCGGGCGGAGGCCAGGCTCACCCCCAGTGCGCTGGCCAGGCGCGCGCAGGTGGCGCTGTAGGCCCGATCGGAGATTCCGGCCATGGCAGAGCCACAGGGAGGACACCAGCCATCATCCCAGCCCGGCGGCGGGCTGCCGGTGCGTGAGCAGGTGCTCCTCCAGCAGCTCGGCCAGCCGCTCACTGCCGCCCGCCTGGCCCATGCGACGCCGTCCGATCGCCCCCAGTCGTTGCCGCAGCTGTCGGTCGTCGAGCAGCCGCGTGAGCCGGGTCGCCAGCTCCGCCGGCCTGCGGCAGGGAAACACCGCTCCCCCCAGCAGTCGGCTCTGCCGCCGCGCGAATCCGGCCATGAACTGGGGGCCTGGCCCCGGCAGGGACAGTGCCGGAACCCCCAGGCCCACCAGTTGTTCGGTGGCGGTGCCGGCCGTGGCCAGTCCCACCTCAGCCCAGGAGGCCCAGGTCTCGAACCGTCCCTCCCCGAGCAGCAAGGTGATGTCTCCCCGTCGCCAGGCCGCGCTGGCACCGCCCGCGGCGGCGGCGGCGCTCAGCCGCTCGGCCTGCCAGCCCAGGCGCCGCAGCAGCGCATCCCAGGACGTGCGAGCCGGATCGCTGCCGCAGGCCAGCAGCACGGTGGTGGCCTGCGGCGCTGGCCACAGGGCCAGCGCGTCGAGCAGCCGTGCGCCATTGCCGAGGGCCTCCGGCATCCGGCTGCCCGGCAGCAGCAGCAGGCGGCGCCGCTGGCCAAGCCAGGCGGGTGGCGCTGTGCCGCCGATGCCATCGAGCATGGGGTTGCCTGGCGCCAGGGCCGGAACGCCCCGAAGCTGCAGGCCCCTGGCTGTGAGCCGGTCGCGCACGGCCACCAGCCGGCAGCGGTGGCTCCGCATCAGGGCCCATTCCCAGGGGTCCCATTCGCTGCCCTTGCAGCGGTGGTAGGCATCGGCCAGCCGGCTTTCACCCCAGCCCGGCGGCGGTGGCGATCGCCAGGTGAAGTCGCTCTTGGGGGTGCCCACAAAGGCAAACGGTGCGCCGCTGGCCCAGGCCAGAGCCAGGGGCAGCAGGTCGCCCACCGCCAGCAGCGGCGCACCGCAGGCGCCCCAGCGCCGCACCCAGCGCCACTGCCGCCAGCTCAGCACGGCCAACCCCGCGGCCAGATCACCCGCCATTCCGCGCAGACTCTGGTTGGAGAAGCCGCCGCTGGGCAGGGGCTGCCGGGGGCCCACGCGCTGCAGCTCTCCGGCGCGCTCCGCCGCGCTGAAGACACGACCCTCACCCACCAGAGGCAGCACCTGCACCTGCACCTGCGGACAGCGCTGCTTGAGGGCCTGGATCACCCGCAGGGCGATGGCATCCTCCCCGTGGCCGTTGCTCAGAACCAGCAGCGGGGGGGACATGCCATGGCTGATACGATCCGCTCCTGGGAGTTTGCTCCCAGGCCGGCGGCATGGCCAAGTGGTAAGGCAGAGGATTGCAAA
>JBFLKL010000028.1:0-13117 GCA_040883175.1 Synechococcaceae cyanobacterium
CCGACCAGAGGCACGCCCCTGAGCTCGGCCATGTCGGCCAGCTCCTGCACCCGGCCGGCGGGCCTCTGCGCCGGCATGTCCCTCTCCAGACGCAGCAGTGGCACCCCGGCGGCGGCGCTGCCCCGCTCCAGTTCCCCGTGAATGCGGCTGGCGAAGGGGTGGGTGGCGTCGACCACCGCAGCGAAGGGGGCCCCCCGGCTGCGGGCCTCCAGCAGCCCCCTGGTGAGGGCGGCGGCGCCACCCAGCACCCCCACCCGCAGCTCCAGGCGGGGATGGGGGACGTAGGCCATGGCGGCGGCTGCCGTCACCACGCTGACCCGCAGCCGCCAGTCCTGGGCCAGGAGCTCCCTGGCCAGAGGCGGCCCCTCGCCCGTGCCGGTGAACAGCCACAGCCGCCCGGCCTCCTGCTGCGCTGGTGTGTTGTGCATCAGGATGGGCGGCATTGCTTTTTGGTCAGCGGCCGTGAATCACTGTCTTCTGGAGGTCGATGTGCTGGAGGCTCCCCAGGTGCGTTACACCCAGGACAACCAGACGCCGGTGGCCGAGATGCTGGTGCAGGTTGAGGGCCTGCGCCCCGATGATCCCCCCGGACAGCTGAGGGTGGTGGGCTGGGGCAACCTCGCCCAGGACCTGCAGAACCGGGTTCAGCCCGGGCAGCGCCTGGTGCTCGAGGGACGGCTGCGCATGAGCACCGTGGCTCGCCAGGACGGCATCAAGGAGAAGCGGGCCGAATTCACCCTGTCTCGGCTCCACCCGCTCGCGCCGGGAGCCTCCCCCCAGTCTCCCCTCGCGCCAGGCAAGGCGCCTGGCGCCGCCGCCCAGCCCGGCTCGGCGGCGGCTCCCCGGGCAGCAGCAGCCCCGACGCCCAGCTGGAACACGGCACCGCTGGTACCGGATCTCGCCGAGGGCGACGACGAGATCCCCTTCTGAATCGCATCCCCACTGCAACCGGTGCCGCTGTGAAGCAGAAGCCAGGGCTGTGTGGCCGTCAGTCCTGGGCCTCCGGACGCTCGCCCACCCGGTCGAGCAGTTCCCCCAGCTCCCGCTCCAGCGCCGCCAGATCGAGACGCCAGCGGGGCCAGGCGCCGCTGTCGATGTGGCGCAACAGCCACAGCCGGTCGGCCTGGAGCTGACGCACCAGCTCCGCCACGCTGGGCGCCGGTTCCGCGCTCGCGTCGGACATGGCATACAGGAAGATGGCCCCATGCAAGCACTTCTCTCTCCGGGCAGCCTGGTCACGATCGCCGGGGCGGCGCTCTCGGTGATCGGCTGGGTCGGTTACGCCAGTGGCAATCCCAACCTCAGCCTGCCCACGATCTTCTATGGCATCCCGATCCTTCTGGGGGGGCTGGCCCTGAAGTCGTCGGAGCTGCCGCCGGCCGAGCGCCTCACGCCCCCCGCCCGTTTCCAGGAGCTGCGGGAGCGTCCGGAGAGCGAACCGCTCCGCAAGCTGCTGGCTGATGTGCTGCGCTGGCGCTATGGCCAGAAAGCTCATCTGGAGAGCTCCCTGGAGGTGCTCAAGCTCTGGGACGAGGACAACCCTCCCGAGCTGCTCAGTGTCGAGGAACTCGATCACGACGGGGGCTATGGCCTGCGCCTGCGCTTCGCCTCCGGTGCCGTGCCCTTCGAGCGCTGGCAGGAGCGGCGCGAACGCCTCGGCCGCTTCTTCGGTGCCGGCCTGCGGGCCGAGCTCGAGCCGCTCCAATCCGGCGGCCTCCAGCTCACTCTGCTGCCCAGCTCAGACGCGGCGCCCGCGGGCTGAAGCCAGACGCTGTCCGCGGCCGCTCACCCGCCCCCGTGCCGCACCGCTCAGTCCCCCGATCCCCTGCCACCGCCTTGAGCTCCGATCCCGCCATCAGCCACACCGATGCCCTGCGTGTGTCGGTGCTCAGTGAGGCTCTTCCCTACATCCAGCGCTTCTCCGGCCGCCGGGTGGTGGTGAAGTACGGGGGGGCGGCGATGGCCCGCGCCGATCTGCGCGATGCGGTGTATCGCGATCTGGTGCTGCTCGCTTCGGTGGGGGTGCGACCGGTGGTGGTGCACGGGGGCGGCCCGGAGATCAACGACTGGCTGGGCCGGCTCAACATCCAGCCCGAGTTCAAGGCGGGTCTGCGGGTCACCACCCCCGAGACCATGGATGTGGTGGAGATGGTGCTGGTGGGCCGCGTCAACAAGCACATCGTCAACGGCCTCAACACGGTGGGCGGACGGGCCGTGGGGCTGTGCGGCAGCGACGGCTCGCTGGTGGTGGCGCGCACCTATGACGATGGCAATCACGGCCTCGTGGGCGAGGTCCAGGCGGTGGACCCGGCGTTGCTCTATCCGCTGCTGGAGGCCGGCTACATCCCGGTGATCTCCAGCGTGGCCGCCGATCGGGAGGGCCAGGCCCACAACATCAACGCCGACACGGTGGCCGGCGAACTGGCCGCTGCACTCCAGGCCGAGAAGCTGATTCTGCTCACCGACACACCCGGGATCCTGCGCGACCGCGACGATCCTGCGTCGCTGATCCGCCAGCTGAGTCTCGCCGGCGCCAGGGAGCTGATCGCCGACGGGGTGGTGGAGGGGGGCATGACCCCCAAGACCGAGTGCTGCATCCGGGCCCTGGCCCAGGGGGTGGGGGCCGCCCACATCGTCGATGGCCGGGTGCCCCATGCCCTGCTGCTGGAGGTGTTCACCGATGCCGGCATCGGCACGATGGTGGTGGGCAGTGATCGGCAGCTGCGCAGCTGAGCGGTCCGGCTATGTGCGCCATGCGTCTCGGTTCCAGCGCTGATGATCCCTTGAGTGATCCCTCGCCCGATCCCTTCATCAGTGCGCGCCGGGCCATGGATCGCGGTGACTACGGCCAGGTGCTGCGGCTGCTCGAGCCGCTGGTGAGCCGTTACCCGCCCACCACCGCGGAGGGCGGCCGGCTGCAGCTGCTGCTGGCCACCGCCTGCCTGGGCCGTGGTGACAGCGCGGCGGCCCTGGCCTGCTGCCGCCAGGCCGGCTGCTGCGCCGATGCCGGCCTGCGCCAGCAGGCCCGCGAGCTGCTGGAGGTGCTGGAGGCTCCAGCGCTCACTCGGCCCCGTGAGTGGTCGCTGACCCTGCCGGAGCTGGGTGGGGTGGAGCCGATCAGCGGCAGCCTGCGTCAGCGCCGCCGGCATTCCGGCGCCTCCCCCCCCGCAGACCCCCCGCCGCCGGTGGGACCCACCCGGGCGCCCCTGGGTCTGGCTGTGCTGGTGGCCATTCTCATGCTGCTCACCGTGCTGCTGGGGGGATGTGTGCAGGTGCGCGCCGAACTGCGCTTCGGCGCACCCGGGCGGCTGCAGCTGGTGGAGCAGCTCGGTCCCGGGCAGGGCCAGACCCCCGGCCCCTGGCAACGTCAGTTCACGGCTGCGCTGCGGGAGCTGGGTCTGCGGTCGGTGCCATCCCCCGGCCTGGGGGCCGGCGCGGTGCGGCTCGAGGGGGCGATGCAACCCGCCGCCACCACCCTGGAGACCCTGGCTGCCAGTGCCCAGCGGGCCGCCGGGCTGGCCGGGGTGGCACTGCCGCCACCGCAGCTGCGCTGGCAGGAGCGCAACTGGCTGGTGGGTGTGCGTCAGGAGCTTGGCCTGGACCTGGATCTGCGGGCCGCCTCCGGGGTACCCGGGGTGGAGCTGAGCCTCGATCTGCACCCCCTGCGACCGCGGGCCGTGCGGCGCTCCCTGCCGGAGCCTGTGCAGGTTCTGGAGCCCCGGCGTGGACAGCCTGGCCCGCGTCTGCGCTGGCCCCTGCGCCTGGGCGAGCGCAATCAGCTGGAGCTTCGTTGCTGGCGCTGGAGTCCGCTGGGCCTGGGCTCCCTGGCGATCGCCCTGGGACTCGGCCTGGTGCTTCTGCTCGCCAGCCTCCGCCAGCGGCTGGGTTTCGGCTGGCCCGAGCTGCCGGCCTGAACCGGCGCAGAGCGCCGCTCACAGCACCTGGGGGTCGGGATCGATCGCCAGCCCCACGGCCGCGGGCAGCATCCGCC
The DNA here is from genome assembly GCA_040883175.1 of Synechococcaceae cyanobacterium. Lineage (GTDB taxonomy): Bacteria > Cyanobacteriota > Cyanobacteriia > PCC-6307 > Cyanobiaceae > NIES-981. The sequence goes on from JBFLKL010000028.1 coordinate 3,992, forward strand.
GCAGCTCCGCCTCCGCCGGCAGGGGCAGGGCGCTGGCGGCGGGTCCGTGCAGCAGCAGCTGCCAGCGGCTGCGTCCCGCCACCCGCGCCACCGGTGCCGGGGCCGGACCGATCACGCACCAGCCCCGCAGCTGTGCCGTCGGCCGGATCCGCTCGGCCACGGCCGTGGCGGCTGTGGCCGTGGCGGCGGCACTGGGGCCGCTGAAGCGCAGCAGGCAGGCCCGGCTGAAGGGCACCAGGCCGCCGTGGCGGCGCAGCTCGGCTTCCTCGCAGAGGAAGCGGTCGTAACGGCCATCCACCAGATGCCGGATCACCGGATGTTCGGGGCTGTAGGTCTGCACCAGCACCTCGCCGGGGCGTTCACCCCGGCCCGCACGGCCCGCCAGCTGCAGCAGCAGCTGCAGGCTCTGTTCAGCGGCCCGCAGATCCGGCCGATGCAGCAGGCCGTCTGCCGCCAGCACGGCCGCCAGCGTCACCTGGGGCAGGTCCATGCCCTTGGCAAGCATCTGGGTGCCCACCAGCACATCCGCCTGGCCGGCGGCGAACCGCTCCAGCAACCGGCGATGGCCGTGGCGTCCGCGGGTGGTGTCGCGGTCGAAGCGCAGCACCCGCAGTCCCTCCAATTCCCGCTCCAGCTGCTCCATCACCCGCTGGGTGCCGGCGCCGAAGGGCTTGAAGGCCGTGGATCCGCAGTGGCCGCAGCGATCGCCCAGTTCGGCCCGGTGGTCGCACCAGTGGCAGCGCAGCCACTCTCGCCCGTCCCGGGCGCGGTGCACCGTCATCGCCACATCGCAGTGGGGGCAGAGCACCGCCTCACCGCAGCTGCGGCAGCTCACGAAGGCGTGGTAGCCACGGCGCGGCACCAGCACCACCGCCTGCTCACCACGCTCGCGGAGCGCAGCCAGCCGCTCCATCAGCGGCCGGCTGAGCAGCCGGCGGTGTCCTTCGGCCAGCTCCTGGCGCATGTCCACCACCCGCACCGGCGGCAGGGGGCGCTCGCCGATGCGCTGCGGCAGGCGCAACAGCCGGGTGTCGGACGCGGGCCCCTGGCAGGCCAGCCAGGTTTCCAGCGCGGGGGTGGCGCTGCCCAGCACGAGCCGCGCACCACTGAGCCGGGCCCGCTGCCGGGCCACATCGCGGGCGTGGTAGCAGGGCATCGGGCTCTCCTGCTTGTAGGAGCTGTCGTGTTCCTCGTCGAGCACGATCAGCCCCAGCTCCGGCAGCGGCAGGAACACCGCCGAGCGAGTGCCGACGGCCAGCAGAGGCACCTCGTGCAGACAGCGCCGCCAGGTGGCCACGCGTGCCCCTTCGCCCATGCCGCTGTGAAACTCCACCACCTGCGGGCCGAAGCGTTCGCGGCAGCGGTCCAGCAGCTGGGGAATCAGGCCGATCTCGGGCGCCAGGATCAGCGCACTGCGTCGGTGCTCCAGGCAGCGGGCCGCCGCCTGGAGATACACCTCGGTCTTGCCCGCGCCGGTGACGCCCCACAACAGCAGGCTCTGACCGGGCGCGGCCCCGTCGATGGCCTCCAGAGCGAGGCGCTGGGCGTCGGTGAGCCGGCGACTGCCAGGCGCCGCGGAAGCCGGGACAGCCGCCCGAGCGTGGTCGGGTGCGGCCTCCGGGTCGGCACCCCGCTCGCGGCACACCAGGCCGCGTCGCTCGAGGGCCTGCAGCACCGACCGGCTGAACCCTCCCTTGGCGCACACCTGGCGCAGGGGCAGCGGTGTGCCGGCCCGACGCAGGTGCTCCAGCAGCTCCCGCTGACGATCGCTCAGACCTGCGCCGCTCCTGGCATCGGTCTGTCCGGGCGGCTGCGGGCAGGGGCGCACGAACCAGATCGGTGCCCGAGGGTTTGCACCGGCCTGGCGCCGCTGCCCCAGCCAGCCCGGCGGCAGGGCGCTTTTGAGAGTCTTGAAGCGGCTCGTGTGGCAGTGATCGGCCACGGCCGTGATCAGCTGCTGCCAGCCGTCATCCACGGCGGCAGCCTGCAGCTGCCCCAGCACGGGCTGCAGCCGCCGCCCCGCCAGCTCCGGCGGTGGCGCGGCCAGCAGCTCCACCACCAGGCCGGCATGGCGCCTGCCCTGCAGGTGCACGTCCACCAGGTCGCCGATGGCCAGGGGCAGTTCGGCGGGATTGGCGTAGGTGAACACCTGTCCCTCCCGGCCCGCCTCCACCCAGATCTGCAGCCAGCCAGGGATGGGTTTACTTGCGGAGCTCACCTCGACTTCATAGGATTGGTGGGTTGGGCAGTTCTATGGCTGCCGTCGGAACCCAACAGAGTTCCGTCCAGAGGGAAGACTCGAAGAGACCGCCAGGGTTCCTGCCGTCCACGGCACATCCGCCCTGCGATCCGGCTCCGGTCTGTGACCACCCCTGTCGACCCTGTTGCGGCTTCGGCCACCCCGCTTTCCTGCACCCCATTCTCGGCTTGCCCCTCCGGCCTGTTCACTGCGTCGTTGCCGTCTCCCCCAGGCAGCATGGCGTGCGGATCGGCCCTGACCGTTCCCCGGACATTCCCTCCGGGTGATGGTTTCACCGCCACAGCGCTTCCGCAGTCAGCACGCACTGCGGAAGCGCGTCCCGACAGCCCCCTGAATCAGCACCTGCCGAGTGCTCGGGTCGCCCACCGGGCGACCCACCCTGCCTGCCTTCCCGTTCTGTTGTCCCGATTCGCGATGAGCCCAGCCGCCGCCAAGTCCAAGCCTGCTATCGAGATCCTGAAGGTGGCCACGGCGGCCGGTGAGGAGATGACCCTGGCTCCTGATTCCCGATCCGCCAGCGGCGCCGCCACAGTCGCCAAGGCTGCCAAGAGCTCAGCGGCCAAGGGTTCAGCAGCCAAGACCACGCCCTCCAAATCCAAGGCCGCCAAGACTTCGGCGGCGAAGACGCCGGGCGCCGGCAGCCGCACCGCGGCCAAGGCCAGGGCGTCCACGAAGGCTCCGGCGGCGGCCGCCAAGGGCGGGAAGGCCGCTGCCGGTGCTCACCTCGAGCAGGCGGCCGACCAGCTTCTGGCTGCCTCCGAGGCTCCACCGGCCGAAGCCCCGCAGAGCGCCAAGGACAGTGGCGATGCCAAGGCCGCCAAGGCCCTGGCTGGGATCAAGGTGGGGCCCAAGGGTGTCTACACCGAGGACTCGATCCGCGTCTATCTCCAGGAGATCGGCCGCATCCGCCTGCTCCGCCCCGATGAGGAGATCGAGCTGGCCCGCAAGATCGCCGACCTGCTGCAGCTGGAGGAGATCGCCGCCCAGTTCGAGAGTGACCATGGCCGCCAGCCCGACACCAAGGAGTGGGCGGCACTGGTGGAGATGCCCACGATCAAGTTCCGCCGCCGGCTGATGCTCGGCCGCCGGGCCAAGGAAAAGATGGTGCAGTCCAACCTGCGCCTGGTGGTGTCGATCGCCAAGAAATACATGAACCGGGGCCTGAGCTTCCAGGACCTGATCCAGGAGGGCAGCCTCGGCCTGATCCGCGCCGCCGAGAAGTTCGACCACGAGAAGGGCTACAAGTTCTCCACCTACGCCACCTGGTGGATCCGCCAGGCGATCACCCGCGCCATCGCCGACCAGAGCCGCACCATCCGCCTGCCGGTGCACCTCTACGAGACGATCTCGCGGATCAAGAAAACCACCAAGACCCTCTCCCAGGAGTTCGGCCGCAAGCCCACCGAGGAGGAGATCGCCGAGTCGATGGAGATGACCATCGAGAAGCTGCGCTTCATCGCCAAGAGCGCCCAGCTGCCGATCTCCCTGGAGACCCCGATCGGCAAGGAGGAGGATTCCCGCCTCGGCGACTTCATCGAGGCCGACATCGAGAACCCCGAGCAGGACGTGGCCAAGAATCTGCTGCGCGAAGACCTCGAGGGCGTGCTGGCCACCCTCAGCCCCCGCGAGCGGGATGTGCTGCGGCTGCGCTACGGCCTGGATGACGGCCGCATGAAGACCCTCGAGGAGATCGGCCAGATCTTCGATGTGACGCGCGAGCGCATCCGCCAGATCGAGGCCAAGGCCCTGCGCAAGCTGCGCCACCCCAACCGCAACGGTGTGCTCAAGGAGTACATCAAGTGAACCTGGATGGCCTGCGCGGTCTGCGCAGTGCTCCCGCTCTCGATCGGGACGGTCGCGATGCGCTGCTGGCCGAACTGGGGCCTCGGCTGGCCGCCTGTGACTGGTTCACCGTGGGGGTGATGGCCCCCACGGGGCCGGCTGCGCTGCAGTGTCTGCGGCAGCTCGAGGCGGCCCTGGGCTGGCCCCCCCTGGAGCTGGATGGCGTCTGTGAGCACCCTGATGCGATCAGGGACCCGGTGTTCCTCAAGGGCAACCAGAACACCGGTCGCTTTCTGGTGCGCCGGGAGACCGGACTGGGGGAGGGCCTGCTGATCACCGGTCACAGCCCGGCCAATCCCGCCGCCGAGGACACCTGGGGCCCGCTGCCGCTGGACCTGTTCGCCCTTCAGACTCCGGCCATCCCTGCCCCTGGTTTGTGACAGCCAGGCCCGGCGCTGAGCAAGCGGCTCCTTAGGCTGGCCGGCTGTGAAACGCCTGCCATGGCCTCCACCCTGCGAATCGCCTCCCGCCGCAGCCAGCTGGCCATGGTGCAGACCCACTGGGTGCGCGACGAGCTGGTCAGAGCCCATCCCGGCCTGGAGATCACGATCGAGGCGATGGCCACCCAGGGTGACAAGATCCTCGATGTGGCCCTGGCCAAGATCGGCGACAAGGGCCTGTTCACCAAGGAACTGGAGGCCCAGATGCTGGTGGACCGGGCCGACATCGCCGTCCACAGCCTCAAGGACCTGCCCACCAACCTGCCTGAGGGTCTGATGCTCGGCTGCATCACCGAGCGGGAGGATCCGGCCGACGCCCTGGTGGTGCACGCGAAGCACCAGGACAAGACCCTGGCCACCCTGCCGGAGGGCTCGGTGGTGGGCACCAGCTCCCTGCGCCGCCTGGCCCAGCTGCGTCACCACTTCCCGCACCTCACCTTCAAGGATGTGCGCGGCAATGTGATCACCCGGCTGGAGAAGCTGGACGCCGGCGAGTTCGACTGCCTGATCCTGGCCGCCGCCGGTCTCGGTCGCCTGGGGCTCGGTGCTCGCATCCACGAACTGATCGACCCCTCCATCTCCCTGCACGCTGTGGGCCAGGGGGCCCTGGGGATTGAATGCCGCGACGGCGATGCGGCCGTGCTGGAGCAGATCCAGGTGCTCGAGCACACCCCCACCGCCCGGCGGTGCCTGGCCGAGCGCGCCTTCCTGCGCGAGCTGGAGGGTGGCTGTCAGGTGCCGATCGGTGTGAACACACGCTTCTCCGCTCCCGATCACGGGGACGAACTGATCCTCACCGGGATGGTGGCCAGCCTCGACGGTGTGCGGCTGCTGCGCGACGAGGTGCGGGGTTCCCAGGAGGATCCAGAGGCCCTCGGCATTGCGCTGGCCCGCCGCCTGAGGGAGCAGGGGGCGGGCGAGATCCTGGAGGAGATCTTTGTCAGCGTCCGGCCCCAGGCCTGAGGCGCAGCCGGGCACGCCGCCACTTCCCTTGTCAGCGGATCCCGGCAGCCTGCCGTTCCAGTGGAGCCTGCTGGCCTGGGCCGCCCTGGTGGGGCTGCTCACCGGACTGGCGGTGGTGGCCTTCCACGAGCTGGTGGGAGTGATCAACAGTGCCCTGTTCGGCCCGCTGGTGGAGGGGCTTCTGAGCATCGGCCGTGCCCAGCCCCCCCCGGCACCAGCGCTGCTGTCACCGCCTGAGCAGAGCACTCCGCTGGCGGCCCTGCTCCAGATCGGTCTGGGCGGGCTGGGTTACCTGCCGGCGCCGCCCGCCGCCGCGCCGTTGCCACCCCCGCCGCTGGGAGGCCTGCCCGGCTGGTTGCAGCTCTGGCCGGTGGTGCTGGTGCCATGCCTGGGCGGGCTGGCGGTGGGCCTGTTGCGGCGCTGGCGTGCCGATCCAGGGCCCGGCCTTCCCAGCCTGATGGCGATGGCCGACGGGGCCGTGCCCGCCGAGCCCCGGTTGCCGTTCCAGCGCCTGCTGGCGGCGTCGCTGAGCCTGGGCAGCGGTGCCTCCCTGGGGCCGGAGGGCCCCAGCGTGGAGAGCGGTGGCAACCTCGGCCTGTGGCTGGCGCTGCGCGCCCGTCTGCCTCCCCAGAGCCAGAAGGCCCTGGTGGCCGCCGGGGTGGCGGCCGGCCTGGCGGCCGGGTTCAAGGCCCCGATCGCCGGTGTGTTCTTCGCCTTCGAGGGCAGCTTCAGCACGATCCAGGGCCGTCCCAGCCTGCGCGCGGTGCTGGTGGCGGCGGTGAGCGCCACCCTGGTGGTGCAGCTGCTGCTCGGCGAGGCCCCGATCCTGCGGTTGCCGGCCTACGAGGTGCGCTCCCCTCTGGAGCTGCCGCTCTACCTGGGCCTCGGTGTGCTGGCCAGTGGTCTGTCGCTGCTGCTGCTCAACACGCTGGCCCTCGGCCGCAGCGCGCGCCTGCAGGGCTGGCTGGCGGCGCTGCCGCCCGGCATCGTCACGGCCCTGGGAGGAGCGGCCGTGGGGGGGGTGGCCCTGGCTTTTCCACAGGTGCTGGGCGTGGGCTACGACACGATCGAGGCCCTGCTGGGGCGCGACGGCGGCGTGCCCCTGCTGGTGCTGCTGCTGCTGCTGGGGGCCAAGCTGCTGGCCACGGGCATCAGTGCGGCCACCGGATTCGTGGGCGGTGGATTCGCTCCTGCCCTGGTGCTGGGAGCTGTGCTGGGCAACTGCTACGGCCAGTTGCTGGGGGATGGCGGGCTGGGGCTGCCTGTGGCGGAACCGCCGGCCTACGCCATGGTGGGCATGGCAGCTGTGCTCGCCGGCAGCGCAAGGGCACCGCTCACCGCTCTCCTGCTGCTGTTCGAGCTCACCCGCGACATCCGCATCGTGCTGCCGCTGATGGCCGCCGCCGGCCTCAGCGCCGTCCTGGTGGAGCGCTGGCAGGGGATCGACGACCCCGGTCTGCTGGGGCCGGATGCGGCTGAGGAGCGGCGTCGGCGCCAGCTGGCCGCGGTGCCGATTCAGGAGGCCCTGGAGCCCGAGCTGCCGCTGGTGCTGCCGGCCGAGTGTCCGGCTCTGGAGGCTCTGGAGCAGCTGCTGGCCGCCCGCGGCCACTGTCTGCTGGTGAGCGAGGGGCCCTGGGTGGTGGCCCTGGTGACCCTGCCGGACCTCCAGCGCCTGCTCAGTGCCCGCAGCGAGCTGTCCACGGAGTGTGAAATCGGCGGGATCCGGCTGCTCGATTGCCGTCGCAGCGAGCTGGTGTGGCTGCCGCTGGCGAGCCACCTGGCCCAGCTCGAGGATCAGCTGCGCCCCAGCGGACTGCGCCAGTTGCCCGTCTTCGCGCTGGCGTCGGAGGAGGCCACCTCGCCCCAGGACCTGCCGCGCCGGGGGCTGCCTCTGCTGGCGCTGCGCGGTCTGGCCAGTCGCGATGGCCTGGCCCGGGCCCTGGCCCGCCGGCTCAGCAGGGGCGGGGGTTGAGCGCGGCGAAGTGGGAGGGGTGCAGCAGAGCCTCCGCCACCGGGTCGGTCTGCTGCAGGCGGTCCACCAGCCGCTGCAGATCCAGCGCTGAGAGCTCGCCGTCACTCGACCACTTGAGCACCGTGCTGGGCGTGGCGGCTCCCTCGTGCTGCTGGGGGTGGTCGCTGACCATGCCGACGCTGCTCTGGACGATGAAGGGGCAAGTTAAGGGTTCAACCCCTCCTCCAGCCCGGTGGATCCGGGGAGTGCAGGAAGTCTTCCGGGTTGTGAACGAAAACGGAAGGATCCCGGTCACGCGGGCCCCGGCCGGGCTGATGGCCACCTCAGGGTTTGACGATCACCGGCGTGCCCACCTCCACCTGATCGAACAGCTGGCGCACGTGTGGAGTGAGCATGCGCACGCAGCCGTTGGACACCGCCGCCCGGGAGGTGACGGTCCAGGACCAGGCATCCGGGGTGCCGTGGATGCCGTATTGGTTCACCCCGCTCTGCTTGAAGCCGATCCAGCGATCGCCCAGCGGTGCCTGGGGACCCACCTTGCTGTTCACCTTGCCGCTGGAGGTGCTCTGGTAGAGGGGGTTCACCACCTTGTTCTCCACGGTGAAGCGGCCGGTGGGTGTGGGAGTGCGGGGGTCGCCGATCGCCACCGGCCAGCTGCCCAGCACCTTGCCGGCTTCCACCAGCGAGATCTGGCGCCGGCCCAGCTCCAGCACGATCTCACGGGTGAGCACCGGCGGCGGGCTGGGGGCGATGGCCGTCGCGGCCTCGGGCACCGCAGGAGCCGGCCCGGGCTCGCTGGAGGCCAGGGCCACCGGGGTGCCTGCGGCGGCGCATGTCTTGGCGGCCAGCAGGATCAACAGCAGCCAGTGAGCGGTGTGTCGTGGTGCCATGGCGATCAGGCGCAGGGGAGGAGGGGGGTCAGGCCGTGGTGATGCCGTCGACCAGCTTCGGGTCGATCTCGCTGTTGTAGCGGGCCTCGCAGGCCTTGATCACCTGCACGGCCTCGGCTGATTCGAAAAAGCCGTTCACGCGGCAGGTGCCGGGCTTCTTGAGGTCCTTGTAGTGCTCCCAGTAGTAGCTGGTTTCCTTCAGCCAGTGGTCACCCAGCTGGGTGTAGCTGGTGATGTGGTCCATGCGCTTGTCGTCGGCCAGCACGGCGATCACCTTGTCGTCCACCTCGCCGCCGTCGTCGAACTTCATCAGGCCGATGATGCGCGCCTCCACCAGCGAGCCGGGGATCAGGGGCTCGGTCACACCCACGATCTCGATGTCGAGGGGGTCGCCGTCCTCGTCCCAGGTGCGGGGGATGCAGCCGTAGGCAAACGGGTAGGCCAGCGAGGCGTAGCCGACGCGATCAAGCTTGAGGTGGCCGGTTTCGGTGATCAGCTCGTACTTGTTGATCGTCATCGAGTTCAGCTCGACGATGGCATTCAGCCTCAGCTCGTCTTCATCGGCGAAGGCCGGCAGCACGTGCAGAAGATTGAGCATCGTGCGGCTGGGGGCGTGATCGATGTTCGCCATGAAGCGGCTGGAAGGGCGCGGCGCATCCTAGGGAGTGCCTTCCGGCTCAGCCGACCGTGATCAGCTGCTCCAGTTTGTGCTCCAGATAGCGCAGGAACGGTTCGGCGCTGAGGGGGCTGCCGCTCACC
>JBFLKL010000029.1:0-12355 GCA_040883175.1 Synechococcaceae cyanobacterium
CTGCCGCCGTTCAGTGCCCCGCCCCTCCCCCTGGTGGCCGAGCCGGAGCTGGCGCTGGAGCGGGCCTGGCGGGCCGAGGCCCGGCCGCTGCCAGTGGAGCTGGCCGCCGGGCAGCTGGCCGCCGAGCCCCTCTGTCCCTATCCCCCCGGCGTGCCGCTGCTGGTGCCCGGCGAGCGTATCGACGCCGCGCGGGCGGCCTGGCTGGCCGAGCAAGCGCGCCGGTGGCCGGGTCAGATCGCTGATACGGTGAAGGTTGTGGCCAGCTAGGACCCCGTGTCCGGACCACCAGCCCCCTGTGACCAGCCCTACAGCTGGGACTTCGTGACTCCGGGGCTGCCCGATGGCGCCTTCGACGACGCCCCCGGCTTCAGTCCCACGCCCATGGAGCTGAGGGTGATGCTGCTGGCCCATCTGCGCCCCAGGGCCGACTCGCTGGTGTGGGACGTCGGCGGCGGTACCGGCGCCCTGGCCCTCGAGATCGCCCGGCTGATGCCCGTGGGTGCCGTGCACACCCTGGAGCGCGATCCCGAGGCCATCGCCCTGCTCGAGCGCAACCGGCAGCGTTTCGGGATCGGCAACCTGCACATCCACGCTGGTGCTGCTCCAGACGACCTGGCCCTGCTGCCGCGACGCCCCGACCGGGTGCTGCTGGAGGTTGCCCGGCCCCTCGGCGCGGTGCTCGCTGCGGTGTGGCAGGCCCTCCAGCCCAATGGGCGCCTGGTGATCAGCACCGCCAGCCTGGAGGGGCTGGTGGATGCCACCGACACCCTGGGCCAGCTGGCCGCCAGGGATCTGCAGGTGGTTCAGGCCACCGTGCACCGGATGCAGCGCCGCGGCTCCCAGGCCAAGCTGGCGGCGGCGGAGCCCCTGTTTCTGATCGCGGCCGAACGCCCTTGAGCTCCCCGCCGCCACCCGTGTCCGTGCCGCAGCGATCCCCCAGGGGCACCTCCCTGGCCCGGCTGGCCAGTGGCTGGGCGGTGGGGGCCTTCGGCTTCGTGGTGGTGATGCTGGGGGGCTGGTGGTTCACGGTGGCCGTGGGGGTGATCGTGCATCTGGGCCTGCTGGAGTTCTTCCGCATGGCCCAGTTCAAGGGCATCCGGCCAGCCACCAAAACCACCCTGGTGGCGGTGCAGCTGCTGCTGTTCACCACCCAGGCCATCCCCAGCGACGTGGCGGCGGCGGTGCTGCCCGCCTCCGGCGCGGTGATCTGCGGCTGGCTGCTGCTGCAGCCGGTGACGGGCACCATCGCCGACATCGCCGCCTCGATCTTCGGTCTCTTCTATCTCGGCTTTCTACCCAGCCACTGGATCAAGCTGCGGGCCCTGCCCGACAGCGGCCTGACTCTCACGCTGCTGGCCTGTTTCCTGATCGTGGCCACCGACATCGGCTCCTACGTGATCGGCCGCCGGCTGGGTCGCCGGCCGCTCTCGCCGATCTCCCCGGGCAAGACCGTGGAGGGAGCACTGGGCGGCGTGGCCTGCGCCATGGCGGTGGGAGTGATCGGCGGAATCTGGATCGGCTGGCAGTGGGGCTGGCTGATCGGGGCCGCGCTGGGGGCGGTGGTGGCCCTGTTCGCCCTCGTGGGCGACCTCACCGAGTCGATGATGAAACGGGACGCGGGGCTGAAGGATTCCGGCGACGCCATCCCGGGACATGGCGGCATCCTCGATCGCATCGACAGCTACCTGTTCGTGCCGGCGGTGGTGTACTCGCTGGTGACCCTGGTGCTGCCCCTGCTGCAGCGCTGAAGGCAGGCTGCAGACTCGGCCTGGAATCAGGGGGTCACGGTGGCCTCGCCGTCGAGCACCAGCATCCCGGCCTCGATGCTCGCCCGCTCCACCCGCAGCGAGGCGTCCATCGGCAGCAGGCTGCGGTGGCTGCCGTCCAGGGTGACCAGTTCCAGGCCACCGGAGCAGACCCCGATCGTGGTGTCCACTTCCACCGGGCGCGGCTCAGCCACCCCCTGCGCCGCCAGCACCAGACGGTTGTCCCCCAGCCGCAGCCCCACCAGCGGCGAGATGCCAAGCATCTCCTCGGCCAACTGGTCGCCCAGGGCACGCCAGCGGGGCTGGGCCAGGGAGTGGTTGAGCCCGGCCGCGGTGAAGCTCACCAGGCCGCGGATCCGGAACGGCTCCTGCAGCTGCACGCCTTGGCCCCGCCAGAGGCTGCCCATCTGGACCCGCAGCGGACCGCTGGTGAGGTCCACCAGCTCCAGGTGCAGGTTCTGATACCGCACCCCCCGCGCCAGCACCCGCACACCCGCCAGCCGGCCCTGCATGAGGGACGCCGCCGTGCCCTCCAGCTGGATGTCGAGGCTGTCCAGCCGCTCGCACTGCTGGCGCAGCCACAGCTGCAGGGCGGCCGAGAGCAGCCGCAGCACCGGTCCGCCGGCATCGCTGGGGGTGGTCACGGGATGGTCGCCGGCTGGGCCAGCCAGGTGGCCGCCACGGTGCGGGGTTGATCGATGTGGGGCAGGTGACCACAGGCCTGCAGGTCGCGGCAGCGGTTGCCCAGGAGGGCCAGGGCGGCCCGTTTCTGTGGCGGGCGCAGGATGCGGTCCTGGGCTCCCCAGAGCACCTCCAGGGGCTGGGGCGGCAGGGGCTCGCCGCAGCCGGCGAAGCCGCCGCTGCGGGCGAAGGCGGCCAGGGCTTCGGCCCAGCGCGGCGCCTGCAGGTGCAGGGAGGCGATCTCCAGCTCCGCCGCGCCCACCGCGGTGTCGGGTTCGGCGAAGGCGCTGCGGCAGAGGCCACGGCGCACGGCCGGCAGTGCCAGGAAGCGCACCCCCAGGCCATCGAGCAGCGGTGGCAGCGGCATGGGACGGCCGGTGAGCCCCGCCGGGGCCAGCAGCAGCAGCCGGTTGATCCGGCGCGGTAGTCGCCGGGCCAGCTCCACCGCCACCGAGCCGCCCATGGAGGCGCCGATCACGCCGATGCCGTCGGCGCCGTGCCGCCCGTTGATGGCGGCAATCAGCCGCTCCAGGTGATCCAGCACCGGCTGCGGACCGAAGGGACCGCCGGCAGGTCGTGGCGTGAAGCCGAAGCCGTGCAGATCGGGGATGATCAGCCGGTGGCTGTCCGCAAGCAGCGGTGCCAGGCGGCGGAATTCCAGGAAGGAACTGTCGAAGCCGTGCAGCAGCAGCAGCGGCGGCCCCTCACCCAGCACCGCCACCGGCCATTCCCCCGCCAGCCCCGCGAGGGGCCACCACTGCACGCTGGCCGCCAGCTGGCGGCCCTGGGGATCGAGCAGACCGTTGGCGGCCTCGTTCACCAAGGCCCTGCAGCGCTCCTGCTGGTGCGGGGTGATCACGCCGGCTGCCGATCTGGGTTGGGGACCGCTGCGCTGGTGGTGCTCACCATCGCCGCCAGCAGGTCGGCCTGGCCCACCGGGAAGGGCAGATGGTGCAGGTCGGAGTCGGGGGCGCAGGCACAGGCGCACACGGCCTCCAGATCGCTGAGGCTGGCGTGCCCCAGTCCCAGCTCGGCCAGGGTGCAGGGAATGGCCAGCCTCTGGAACAGAGGCAGCAGCTGACGCCTGGCCTGGCCCGCCAGCTGCTGGCCACCCACCAGTTCCTCCAGCCGCAACTGCACCAGGATCCCGAAACCCACCTTCTCGCCGTGCAGGCTGCCGTGGCAGGCGGTCAGCTGAGTGAGGCCGTTGTGCACGGCATGGGCGGCCACGGTGCGGCAGCGGGCGCCGCCGAGGCCGCCGATCAGGCCGGCGGTGAGGCCGCAGGCCTCCGCCACCCGCACCCAGGCCTCGCTGGGGGGCTGCTGAGGGTGGGCGGCGTCGGCCAGGGCGGCTTCCGCATCCAGCAGCAACTGGTCCCGCAGCACCCGGGCCATCTGCACCGCCTGCTGGATCAGGCCGTCGTGGCTGCCGCCGCTGCTCACCGAGGCCTCATACCACTTGGCCATGGCGTCGGCGATGCCGCTGGCAAGGGTGCGTGGCGGCGCCTGGCGCACCAGCCGGTGATCGAACACCAGCAGATCCGGGCAGCGTTCCAGGGCCACATCCCCCTGGAAGGCTCCCTGGGGGGAATAGAGATTGGAGAGGGCGGTCCAGCCGGCGCAGGTGGCGGCGCTCGTGGGCACGGTGACGCAGGGCAGCCCCAGCCGCTGGGCCAGCAGCTTGCCGGCATCGAGCACCTTGCCGCCGCCGACGGCCAGCAGCAGGTCGGCGCCGCCGCGCCGGGCCTCGTCCTCGAGGCGTTGCAGATCCTCGCCGCAGCAGTCGTGCCGCAGCTCGCCCCGCTGCACCCGTACGCCACCGGCCTCCAGCTCGGCGGCCAGCCCCTGGCGCAGCCGGGCGGTGGCCTGGCTGCGGCCCAGCAGCAGCACCTCGCTGCCGAGGCCGGCGATCAGCGGCAGGGCCTCGGCCCAGGCCCCGGGCCCCCGCAGCACCCGGGCGGGCGCGATGCTGTGGGAGCTGACGGGGTTCCCGAGAGGGCTGGGGACTGGGATCTCGGCGGTGCTCATCGCACAATCGTATGCAGTGGCTCAAGCCAGCGGCCATGGGGACTGCCGCCATCGCCGTGGATGCGCCGCTCACCCGGGCGGCGGCGGTGTGCATTGCCGAGGCAGGCGGCAATGCCGTGGACATCACCGTGGCGGCGGCCCTCGCCGCCACCCTGAGCGAAACGCTGATGTGTTCGCTGGGGGGCTCGGGCTTCCTGATGGTGCAGCGGGCCGGTGAGCCGCCCGAGCTGATCGACGGGGCCGATGTGGTGCCCTCGGGTGATCCTGCCAGCGCCGAGGTCTGGGAGCTCACGCTGCCCTACGGCGACGGCATCTCCCTGCGGGCCGGCCCGGGCTCGGTGGCGGTGCCGGGCCTGCTCGCCTGTCTGCATCTGGCCTGGCGTCGTCATGGCTCGCTGCCCTGGCCGGAGCTGGTGCAGCCGGCGCTGGAGCTGGCCCGCCGGGGCTGGCCGGTGGGGGTGACCACGGCGCGCTGGCTCGCGATCGCCGGAGTTCCCCTGCTGGGCCGTCAGCAGGCCAGTCGTGCCTGCTTCCTGGCCGCAGGCGAACGGCCGCTGGGCCCCGGGGAGCGGCTGCATTTTTCCGGGATGGTCGACACCCTCGAGCTGGTGGCGCGCCAGGGCGCCGCCGCCCTCTATGGCGGGGAGCTGGGGGTGGCCTGGGCCGGGACGATGGCCGCCACCGGCGGCCTGGTGACCCTGGAGGATCTGACCCGCCACCGGGCCGTGGTGCGGCGGCCGCTGCGACACCGCAGCGGGGGCTTCGAACTGGCGCTCAACCCGGCGCCGGCGCGGGGCGGGCTGGCGGTGGATCGGCTGCTGGCGCTGATGGAGCGCAGTCCGGCGGAGCGCCGGCGGGGGCCGGCGTGGCTGCTGGACCAGGCTCGCGCCCAGCTGGAGCTGGCCCGCTGGCGAGCTGGAGCGGGGCAACGGGCATCGCCCAGCACCACCCAGATCAGCGTGCTCACCGCCTCCGGGGATCGGGCCTCACTCACCCTCAGCAGCGGCTACGGGGCGGGGATCACCATCCCCGGCACCGGCATCGCCTGCAACAACAGCCTGGGGGAGCCGGAACTCAACCCCGGCGGCTACCTGGCCGCAGCCCCCGGCACCCGCCTGCCCAGCAACATGGCCCCCACCCTGGCCAGCCATGGAGACGGGCGGCTGCTGGCCTTCGGTTCACCCGGCGCCAGCCGCATCACCACCGCCCTGGCCCAGCTCTGGTGGCGCATCGCCATGGAGGGGATGGATCTGGAGGCGGCGATCGGCGCGCCGCGTCTGCATGTGAACCCGGACACCGGCCAGCGGCCGCGGCTGCTGCTGGAGCCCGGCTTCGACCCGCAGGGCTGTGGAGCGGAGCTGGAGGACTTCGAGGTGTGCTGCTTCGACGCCCCCGACATGTACTTCGGGGGGGTGAAGCTGGTGGCACGCCAGGCCGATGGCTCGCTCGTGGCCCTGGCCGATCCCCGTCGCGGGGGATCGGTGGTGGTCACGGGCGAGGGGGACTGAAGCCTGGATCAGGCGCCGGCGCCGGCCAGTTCGGGCACGGCCGGCTCGGCGGTCTCCTGCTTGCGGATCACCACCTGCTTGGCGTCGTTCACGTCCACCAGGGCATGGTCGCCTTCGCTGATGCGGGAGCTCAGGAACTCCTCGGCGAGGGAATCCTCCAGCAGGCGCATCACGGCACGGCGCAGGGGCCGGGCTCCGTAGGAGGGGTTGTAGCCCTCCTCCACCAGGCGCTCCTTGAACGCATCGGTCACCGCCAGGTGGATGCCCTTCTCCTCCATGCGACCGAACACCTCCTTGAGCATGATCTCGGCGATTTCCTTGACTTCGTCGCGGGTCAGCTGACGGAAGACGATGATCTCGTCGAGACGGTTGAGGAACTCGGGGCGGAAGTATTGCTTGAGCTCCTCGTTCACCAGCGAGCGGATCCGGTTGTACTGGGTTTCCTCCGCCGCCTCGCCGGAGAACTCGAAGCCGAGGCCGCCGCCTCCCTTTTCGATCACCTTCGAACCGATGTTCGAGGTCATGATGATCAGGGTGTTCTTGAAGTCCACCGTGCGGCCCTTGGAGTCGGTGAGGCGCCCGTCCTCGAGCAGCTGCAGCAGCAGGTTGAAGACATCGGGGTGGGCCTTCTCGATCTCGTCGAACAGAACCACGGTGTAGGGACGGCGCCGAACGGCCTCGGTGAGCTGACCACCCTCGTTGAAGCCCACATAGCCCGGAGGCGAACCGATCAGCTTGCTGACGGTGTGGCGCTCCATGAACTCCGACATGTCGAGGCGGATCATCGCCTCCTCGCTGCCGAAGAAGTAGGTGGCCAGGGCCTTGGTGAGCTCGGTCTTGCCGACGCCGGTGGGGCCGGAGAAGATAAAGCTGGCGATCGGCCGGTTGGGGTTCTTGAGGCCGACGCGGGCGCGACGGATGGCGCGGGACACGGCCTTGACGGCCTCGTCCTGGCCGATCAGGCGCTGGTGGAGGGTCTCCTCCATGTTCAGCAGCTTGGCCGACTCGCTCTCGGTGAGCTTCTGCACCGGCACACCGGTCCAGGAGGCGACGATGTGGGCGATGTCCTCCTCGGTGACGGTGGGGCCGCGATCGAGATCCTCCAGTGCGTGAGCCGTGCTGGCGGCGGTGGTGGCCTCGGCACCCGTCTCCCCGGCGGCTGGAGCGGTTTCGCCCTTGCGGGCCTGGAGAATGGTGCGGATCTGATCGCGCAGTTCCACCTCCTTGTCGCGCAGCTCACCGGCCTTGGTGAAGTCCTGCTCGCGCACGGCCTCCTCCTTCTCCTTCTGCACGGCCCGCAGCTGCTTGTCGATCTCCTTGGCCGCGGGCGGGAGCTTCGAGTTCATCAGCCGCACCCGGCTGCCGGCCTCATCGATCAGGTCGATGGCCTTGTCGGGCAGGAAGCGATCGGAGATGTAGCGATCTCCCAGGGTGGCTGCGGCGATCAGCGCCTGATCCTCGATGGTGAGGCGATGGTGCTCCTCGTAGCGGTCCTTGAGGCCGCGCAGGATCTCGATGGTGTCGACAACGGAGGGTTCGCCCACCATCACCGGCTGGAAGCGGCGCTCCAGGGCGGCATCACGCTCGATGTGCTTGCGGTATTCATCGAGGGTGGTGGCACCGATGCACTGCAGTTCGCCGCGGGCCAGGGCGGGCTTGAGGATGTTGGCGGCATCGATGGCACCCTCGGCGGCGCCGGCGCCGATCAGGGTGTGCACCTCGTCGATCACGAGGATCACGTTGCCGGCACCGCGGATCTCCTCCATGATTTTCTTGAGGCGCTCCTCGAACTCACCGCGGTACTTGGTGCCGGCCACGAGCAGGCCGATGTCGAGGGTGAGAACGCGCTTGTCCTCGAGGATGTCCGGGATATCGCCCGACTGGATGCGCTGGGCCAGGCCCTCGGCGATGGCGGTCTTGCCGACGCCGGGCTCGCCGATCAGCACCGGGTTGTTCTTGGTGCGGCGGCCGAGGATCTGAATCACCCGCTCGATCTCGTGCTGGCGGCCCACCACCGGGTCGAGCTTGCCGTCGGCGGCCTGCTGGGTGAGGTTGCTGCCGAATTCGTCGAGAGTGGGGGTCTTGGTGGAGCCCTTGCCACCGCCGCTGCCCGCGGCCACCTCGGCGGTTTCGCCGAGCATGCGGATCACCTGGGTGCGCACCTTGGCCAGGTCGACGCCGAGGTTCTCGAGCACGCGGGCGGCGACGCCCTCACCCTCGCGGATCAGGCCGAGCAGCAGGTGCTCGGTGCCGATGTAGTTGTGGCCCAGCTGGCGGGCCTCCTCCAGGGACAGCTCCAGGACCCGCTTGGCGCGCGGGGTGAAGGGGATCTCAACGGCCACGAAGCCGGAGCCGCGGCCGATGATCTTCTCCACCTCGACGCGGGCGTCCTTGAGGTTCACCCCCATCGACTTGAGCACCTTGGCGGCGACGCCGGTGCCCTCTCCGATCAGTCCCAGCAGGATCTGCTCGGTGCCCACGAAGTTGTGGCCCAGTCTGCGGGCCTCTTCCTGGGCCAGCATGATCACCTTGATGGCCTTCTCGGTAAACCGCTCGAACATGGGGCGGGGCCTGTTGCACGTACGACCAACCTATCAGGGTTGACAGGGCCTGTGTGGTTGCCACGAACCGTGGGCGAGACCGCCTGTGGCGGCAGAGTGACCGGGGGATTTCAGTGCAATTGAGCCGCCTGTATTGGCTGCGGCTCGACATAGAAAAAGGCGGTTAACCGTACCGTTTCTGATCAGAAATTTCCGGGCCTCCGCCGGGGGGTGCCGCTGGATCAGCGCAGCCGCAGCCAGTGGATCAGGGCGTCCTCGCCGTTGCGGTAGTAGGCGGGGCGCCGCCCGGCCTCACGGAAGCCCAGACGGCGGTAGAGGGCCAGAGCCGCCCTGTTGCCGCTTGCCACCTCCAACGTGGCCCGCTCGGCACCGCGGCCGCCGGCGGTCTCCAGCAGGGCGCTCAGCACCAGGCGGCCCAGCCCCCGGCGGCGCCGGTCGGGGTCCACGGCCACCAGGGTGATGTGCAGTTCCTCCAGGATCAGCCAGCCGCAGGCCATCGCCTGCAGACGGCCGTCCCGCCACAGGCCCAGGCCCGGCCGTCGGGGGTCGGCCAGTTCGGTGCTCCAGTGCCGCCGGCTCCAGAGCCCCCCCAGGCTGCGGCCGTCGAGGGCCAGGCAGGCCTCCAGATCGGCGGGACCCAGCGGGGCCGGTTCATCAGGCACGGCCGGACCCGCCAGGCATTCCGTACATTCGACGTTTCGCAACCTCCGTGGTCCGGCCATGGTGATCTCCAGTCAAGCCACCGGCCTGGACCGTGCTGGTGACCACACCTCCGGGACCGGGCCGGAGCCCAGCCCAGATCCAAACGGCAGCCAGCCCTTCGAGGCCGACCGCGACCTGGCCAGTCCCAACCGCAACCTCACGCCCCTCACCGCCAGCCTTGATGCCGAAGGCCACCTGCTGGTGGGCGGCTGCCGCCTGAGCGAACTGGCGCGCACCTACGGCACACCGCTGTATGTGCTCGATGAGGCCACCCTGCGGGCCAGCTGCCGTGCCTACCGGCTGGCGCTGGAGGCCCACTATCCCGCCCCCTCGCTGGCCCTCTACGCCTCCAAGGCCAACAGCTCGGTGGCGCTGACGGCCCTGGTGGCGGCCGAGGGGCTGGGGCTTGATGCGGTGTCAGCCGGGGAACTGCTCACGGCCCTGCGCGGCGGCATGCCGCCGGAGCGGATCGTGCTTCACGGCAACAACAAGAGCCGTGAGGAGCTGATCCTCGCCGCCCGCAGCGGGGTGACGGTGGTGGTGGACAACTGGCGCGACATCGAGCTGCTCAGCGAGCTGGCGCCTGGCCTGGCCGAGCCGGTGCGGCTGATGCTGCGCTTCACCCCGGGCATCGAGTGCCACACCCATGAGTACATCCGCACGGGCCACCTCGACAGCAAGTTCGGCTTCGATCCCGATCAGCTGGAGGCGGTGCTGAAGCATCTCGCCGCCTGCCCCTGGGGGAGGCTCACCGGCCTGCACGCCCACATCGGTTCGCAGATCTTCGAGCTCCAGCCCCACCGCGACCTGGCCGGAGTCATGGCCGATGCCCTTGCCCTGGCCCGCTCCCTCGGCCACCCCGTGAGTGATCTGAACGTGGGTGGCGGCCTCGGAATCCGCTACGTGGCCAGCGACGATCCCCCCAGCATCGAAGCCTGGGTGGCCGCCGTCGCCGCGGCGCTGGTGCAGGCCTGCCGCCAGCGCGACCTCGACCTGCCCAGGCTGCTGTGCGAGCCCGGCCGCTCCCTGGTGGCCACTGCCGGCGTCACGCTCTATGCGGTGGGCAGCCGCAAGGAGATTCCCGGCATCCGCACCTACCTCTCGGTGGACGGCGGCATGAGCGACAATCCGCGGCCGATCACCTATCAGTCGCTCTACACCGCCGTGCTGGCCGACCGACCCGGCGCCGAGGCCAGCGAGATCGTGACGGTGGCCGGCAAGCACTGCGAGTCGGGCGACGTGCTGCTCAAGGATGTGGCCCTGCCCCCGGCCACCAGCGGTGATGTGATCGCGGTGTTCGCCACCGGGGCCTACAACGCCTCGATGGCCTCGAACTACAACCGCATCCCCCGGCCGGCGGCGGTGCTTGTGGCGGACGGTACGGCCGATCTGGTGCAGCGTCGTGAACAGCCGGAAGACCTACTGCGCTACGACGTGCTGCCCGCCCGCCTGACGCCGGTAACGTAAGCCACAGGTTTCGGTGACGGTGTGAGCGGGCCCTGGCTCGGGAGTTGGCTCCGCGTCCTCGATCCACGGATGTTTCTCGACCTTGCCCTGGCTCTCGGCCTGGGTCTGGTGGTGCTGGGCCGGGTGCGCGACTCCCGCACCCTGTGGCTGCTGCGGGGCTATCTGCTGCTGGTGGCCCTGGCCTGGGCGGTGCAGCGCTTCGCCAACCTGCCGCTCACCACCAAGCTCGTCGACGCGCTGGTGCTGGCCTGCAGCCTGGCCCTGGCGATTCTCTGGCAGGGCGAGCTGCGGCGGTTCATGGAGCTGCTCGGTACCGGCCGGCTGGGCATGGTGCTGGGCAACGGCGGTGGCGACGCCCTCAAGTCCGGTTCGGTGGCGGTGCTCAGTGAGGCCGCCGGGCGTCTCTCCCAGTCGCGGCTCGGAGCCCTGATCGTGGTGGATCACGGCAGTGATCTGCGACCCGAGGACTTCCTCAATCCCGGCATCCCCCTGGATGCCCAGCTCTCGGTGGACCTGCTGCTCAACCTGTTCGCCGCCGACACCCCGCTGCATGACGGTGCCGTGCTGGTGAAGGGCAACCGGATCCTGGCGGCCGGGGTGATTCTGCCGCTTTCCCGGCAGGGGATCACCCGCTTCGGCACACGCCACCTGGCGGCCCTGGGCCTCACCGAGCGCTTCAACCGCTGCCTGGCGATCGTGGTGTCGGAGGAAACGGGCACCCTGTCGCTCGCCTGCCAGGGGCGCCTGGAGCGCCCGATCACCAGCAGCCGGCTTCACGATCTGCTCACGGCGGCCCTGGCCAAGCCGGGGGGACGTAGCGTGGCCAAGGACACGCCGGAATCCCGCGGATGAGTCGCGCCCTGGCGACCGACAGCCATTCCATCCTCAGCGGTGCCCGGCAGGGATCGCCGGCGGCCCTCGATCCCGCCCGGCTGCCGGCCCACGTGGCCGTGATCATGGACGGTAACGGCCGCTGGGCCCGACGCCGCGGTCTGCCCCGGGTGATGGGGCACCGGGCCGGGGTGGAGGCGCTCAAGCGCACCCTGCGGCTGTGCAGCGACTGGGGCATCGGTGCCCTCACCGCCTACGCCTTCTCCACGGAGAACTGGAACAGGCCGGGCGAGGAAGTGAGCTTCCTGATGGCCCTGTTCGAACGGGTGCTGCAGCGGGAGCTGGAGGCGCTGGAGCGGGAACGGGTGCGGATCCGCTTCCTGGGCGACCTCACCCCCCTGCCGGAGGGCCTGCAGCGGTTGATCGCCGAGGCCACCAGCCGCACCTCCGGCAACGACGGCATCCACTTCAACGTATGCACCAACTACGGCGGTCGCGCCGAGCTGGTGGGGGCGGCCCGTCGGCTGGCCGAGCAGGTGGCACGGGGCGAGCTGGATCCGGCCGCCATCGATGAGGCCGCCTTCGCCGCCGAGCTGCACACCGCCGGTGAGCGTGACCCCGACCTGCTGATCCGCACCAGCGGAGAGCAGCGCATCAGCAATTTCCTGCTCTGGCAGCTGGCCTATGCCGAGCTGCATATCACTGAGGTGCTCTGGCCCGATTTCGATGAGGCGGCCCTGCTCGCCGCCCTGCTCGACTACCAGAACCGCCAGCGCCGTTTCGGCGGGGTGGATCCCGCCCACGGATCCGC
>JBFLKL010000233.1:0-5536 GCA_040883175.1 Synechococcaceae cyanobacterium
CGAGCAGCAGCACCCGGGGCTGGGCGGCCAGGGCCCGGGCGATCGCCACCCGCTGCTGCATGCCGCCGGACAGTTCCCGCGGCAGCCGCCGGGCCGCGTCCGCCAGCCCCACCACCTCGAGGAAGTAGCTGGTGCGTTCGCGGATCTCGGGCCGGTTCAGCCCCTGCAGCTCCATGCCGAAGGCCACGTTCTGGGCTGCCGTGAGCCAGGGGTAGAGGCTGTACTTCTGGAACACCATGCCCCGGTCCGACCCGGGGCCGCGCACGGGGGTGCCGTCGATGCTGATCACCCCGGCGGTGGGGCGGTCCAGACCCGCCACCAGGCGCATCATCGTGGATTTCCCGGAGCCCGAGCTGCCCACCAGCGCCACGAATTCGCCGGTGTTGACGGTGAAGCTGATCCGGTCCAGCACGAGCTTGCGGCTGCGGCCGCTGCCGAAGCTCTTCTCCACCTGATCGACGCGCAGCTGCATGGGGGTGCGGTTCAGTTGGCCCAGGCGCAGGCCCGGCGCATCACCAGCCGGAAGCCCAGATCGATCACCAGACCGATCATCCCGATCACGATCAGGCCCAGAAAGATCTCGTCGGTGCGCAGAAAGCGCTGGGCCAGGCTGATGCGCTTGCCCAGCCCCTCGTTGGCCGCCACCAGTTCAGCCACGATCACCAGATTCCAGGCAGCCGCCATGTTGATCCGGTAGGCGTCGATCACCTGGGGAGCGATGCAGGGGGTGATCACCCGCAGCAGCACCTGGGACGTGCGGCCCCCGAGGGTGAGGGCCGTTTCCACCAGTTCGCGGGGCACGAACTTCACCGCGTCCATGATCATCAGCGTGTTGAAGAACAGGGTGCCGATGAAGATCAGCAGGATCTTCGGCAACTCCCCCAGGCCGAAATAGATGATCAGCAATGGGATGAACGCCGGTGCCGGCATGTAGCGGATCAGGCCCATCAGCGGCTCCAGCAACCGGTTGATCACGGTGCTGGTGCCCATGGCGATGCCGAGCGGCAGGGCGACCACGGCCGAGAGGGCGAAGCCGCCCAGCACCCGCCCCACGCTGGCCACCAGATCCGCCCAGAGCAGTCCCTGGCCGGCCTGGGCCCGGCCTGCCGCCAGCACCGCCGCCGGGCTGGGCAGGAACAGGGGATCCACCAGCTTCAGGCTCGTGGCCACCGTCCAGACCACGAGCACCAGCAGCACGCCGGTGACACCCAGCACCCAGGGGTGCTGGAGCAGCTGCCTCAGTCGCGCCATGGCCGGCACCCCTCCCCCCGGCTCAGTTGGCCTGGACCGCTTTGACGAAGCGGTCCTCGAACAGGCCGTCCAGGTTCGGCGGGCTTGCCGCCAGCCCCACCTGCTGCAGGAAGGTGCTGATCTGCCCGGCGGCGAAGGGCAGCGAGCCCATGGTGGTGCCCGGCTGCAGGGCCGCGATGTTGTCCTCGAGGCTGAACAGGGTGGTGCCGGCCTCGTACTCCCGATACTCCTCCTCGCTCACGCCGGCCCGGGCGCTGAGGATCGCCAGCGAGCCCTCGGGATCGGCCTCCATCGCCGCCAGGGTGGCGAACCAGGCATTCACCACGTCCTGCACCTTCTCGGGGTTGGCCTCCACGAACTCGCGGCGGCACACCAGATGGTCGCTGATGGCACCGGGGAAATCGGCGGAGCTGAACAGGGTGGAGCTGCCCTCGCGCTTCAGGGCCTGGGTGGTGAAGGGGGCGAACACCCCCACCGCGTCCACCTGGCCGGCCACGAAGGCGGCGGCGGCGGCGCCGGTCTCCAGCGGCACGAAGGTGATGTCGTCGGCGCTCAGACCGGCCTGCTCCAGACCCAGCAGCAGCAGGTAGTGATCCACCGTTCCCTCCTCGGCGGCCACCCGCTTGCCCTTCAGATCGGCCACCGCGTTGATGCCCTCGGCCACGATGATCTGGTCGTTGCCGGTGGAGTTGTCGTTGGTGAGCACCACCTGCAGATCGGCTCCGCCGGCGATGGAGCTGATCGTGTCGTTCAGGGTCTGGCTGTTGCAGTCGAGCTGGCCGGCGTTGAGGGCGTTGATCGAGTCGAGGTAGCCGTCGAACCACTGCAGGGTCACCGGCACGCCGAACAGCCCTTTCTCCTCGGTGACCTTCCAGGGGATCCAGCCCGGCCAGGCGCTGTAGCCGATGCGCACCGCACCCTCGGGTGTGCCGCCGCCGCCGCAGGCGGTGAGGGTGGTGGCCCCCAGGCCGAGCAGGAGCAGGGTGGCAAGCAGGCGCCGGCGGCGGCGGCCGTGGCTGGAGCTGCGCAGGAAGGGAAGACGCATGGCTGAAGATCGAGCAGTGGTGGGGGTGGGGCGGAGTGCAGGGGCGGATCAGGGGGGACGGCCGGCCATGGCTCAGAACAGCTCCAGGTAGCGCTCGCGCTCCCAGGCTGAGATCGTCGCGTGGTATGCATCCCACTCCTGGCGCTTGAAGCTGATGAAGGCATCCGCCATCGCCTCCCCGAACACCTGGCGGGCGAGGGGGTCCGCGGCGAAGGCCTCGATCGCCTCGCCCAGGGTGCGGGGCAGGGTGGTGAGCCCGCGCTCGGCCCGTTGCCCGGGGCTGAGGGTGTAGGCGTTCACCAGGTTGGGCTCGCCGGGATCGAGCCGCTCGCGGATGCCCTCCAGGCCGGCCGCCAGCAGCAGTGCCGCGGCCAGGTAGGGGTTGCAGGCGCTGTCGGCTGCGCGGCATTCCACCCGGCTGCCCGCCCCGGGGATGCGCAGCATGTTGGTGCGGTTGTTGTTGCCGTAGCAGCTGAACACCGGCGCCCAGGTGAAGCCGGACATGCTCCCCTGCACCACCAGCCGCTTGTAGCTGTTCACCGTGGGGGCGATCACGGCGCAGATCGCCGGGGCATGGCGCAGCACCCCGGCGATGAACTGGCGCCCCATGGCGCTCACCCAGCCCGGGCGGCCGTTCTCCGGGGTGAAAAGATTGCTGCCGCTCTCCAGGTCCGCCAGGGACATGTTGAGGTGGGCGCCGCTGCCGGTGCGGTCGGCGAACGGCTTGGGCATGAAGCTGGCGATCAGACCATGGCGGCGGGTGATCTCCCGGGCCATCAGCCGGAAGAAGGTCACCCGGTCGGCCATCACCAGGCCGTCGGCGTACTTGAAGTCGATCTCGAACTGGCCGTTGCCGTCCTCGTGGTCGAAGGAGTACACCCCCCAGCCGAGGCCGTTCATCGCCTGCACCAGCTCATCGAGCCAGTCGAGGTTGTCCAGCAGCCCCCGCAGGTCGTAGCAGGGCTTCTCGAGCCGGTCCCGCGCGCTGGCCGGCACCACTTCGCCGTCGGCCTCGCGCCGGAGCACGAAGAATTCCGTCTCCACGCCGAGGTTGAAACGCAGCCCCATGCGGGCTGCCTGGTCGCGCACCCGGCAGAGGATGTTGCGGCTGCAGGCCGGGAAGGGCTGGCCCTGGAGCTGCAGGTTGCTCGCCATCCACACCGTGTCCGGCCGCCAGGGCAGCACGGTGGCGGAGGCCGGATCGGGCAGGGCCGCCACCTCGTCGTCGCTCACGTCCTGGGGTACGCCGACCAGGGCGGCGCCGGTGAACAGCTCCGAGCCGGCGAGCATGGAGCCCAGGTGCTCGATCGGCACGGCCTTGGCCTTGCACACCCCGTGCAGGTCGACGAAGCTCGCCAGGGCGTAGCGCACCCCACGCTGCTCAAGGCTGCCGCGGATGTCCTCCACGCCGCCCACGGGCGCCAGGGGGATGGTGGAGACCGTCATGCGCTCACCAGGGCGGCGGGGGCCGCCGGCGCGATGGCCGCAAGCTGCGCCCTCAGCCACTGATGCCAGGTCTCGATCCCCTCGCCATTGCTGGCGGACACCGGGATCACCGCGCAGCGGGGGTTCACCTGGCGGATGTGGGCCTCGATCCGCTCGATGTCCACCGGCAGATAAGGGAGCAGATCGGTCTTGGTGATCAGCACGCAGTGGGCCTCGCGGAACATCACCGGGTACTTGAGTGGCTTGTCCTCGCCCTCGGTGACGCTCAGCAGGGCCACCTTGCGGTGCTCGCCCACCTCGAACTCCGCCGGGCAGACGAGGTTGCCCACGTTCTCCACCCAGAGGATGTCGAGAGCGGCGGGATCGAGGCGCTGGCCCAGCAGCCTCAGACCGCCGCTCACCATCGCCGCATCGAGGTGGCAGCTGCGGCCGGTGGTGATCGGCACCACCGGCACCCCCACCGCCTCCAGCCGCTCGGCGTCGAGCTGGGTGGTCATGTCGCCCTCCAGCACCGCCATGCGCAGCTCCGCCGAGAGTGTGGCCAGAGTGCGTTCCAGCAGGGAGGTCTTGCCGGCGCCGGGGCTGCTCATCACATTCAGGCAGAGCAGCTCCCAGGCGTCGAAGTGCTCGCGGTTGTGCCCGGCCTGGTGCTGGTTGGCGGCCAGCAGGTTGAGGCCGAGGGTGTCTTCCATGGGCATGTGCATGGCGGTCAGCGCGCGGCGGTCGTGAGGTGGTCGGCGGGAGCGGGGCCGGCTGAATCGCCGGGCGGATCGCCGAGGACGTAATCAACCGAGCGGATGCGCAGCTCGCGGCCGCTCACGATCTCCTCCATCGGGTGCTGGCAGCAGGGGGAGCGGTAGGCCTGATCGGGCTCGGGGCTGTAGGTGCTGTTGCAGATCAGGCAACGCCCCACCAGGGGAACCGTTTCGATCGCCAGCTCGGCACCCTCGAGCCAGCTGCCGCGCACGGCCACCTGCCAGGTGGTGACCAGCTGATCCGGTTCCACGCAGGTGAAGGCGCCCACCTGCAGGTGCACCCGGTTCACCTGGGGCGTGTGCGGGGCGTGCTGTTGCTTCCACTCGCCCATGGAGAGCAGCAGGCACCTGGTCATGTCGACTTCGTGCATACCGCTATCTCCATTTCTGATCGACCTGCATGTTGCAGATGTCGCTGATCCAGCCCGGTTTTCCCTTCCTGGGCAGCTGGCCGCTCACCACCAGGTGGGCCATGGTGTCGCAGATCACCCGGGTGGCCATCAGCGAGGTCATGTCGCTGATGTCGTACGGCGGCGACACCTCCACCACCTCCAGACCGCACACCGGCACGTTGCGCACGATCAGCTCCAGCAGTTTGAGGGCCTCGCGGGGCAGCAGCCCGCCCGGCTCGGGCCAGCCGGTGCCGGGCACGAAGCCGGCATCGATGCAGTCGATGTCGAAGGAGATGTAGACGCAGTCGGTGCCGTCGGTGGCCCGCTCGATGGCGAACTGGGCCGCCGCCTCCAGGCCCATCTCGCAGATGTCGGTGACGGTGAGCACGTTGGTGCCCCGCTCCCGGCACACCTTCACGCCCTCGCGCGGCACCTGCCAGCCGCCGATTCCCAGCTGCACCAGGTTGTGCGCCGGCGCGTTGGCCATGTTCGTGGCATGGAACCACGGACAGGTGTGCATGCGCTCGTCCAGGTCGATCTCCTGGGTGTCGACGTGGCGGTCGAAGTGGATGATCCCCACTTTCTTATCGCCCAGATGACGGCAGACGCCGCGCACGGTGGGGAAACCGATCGAGTGATCGCCGCCG
>JBFLKL010000234.1:0-3984 GCA_040883175.1 Synechococcaceae cyanobacterium
CCCCGCCAGCGACAAGTGGCTCCAGGACCGCGCCACCGAGCAGGTCCACATGGAGCAGCTCAGGCGCGCTGAGCTGTTCAACGGCCGCGCCGCCATGGTCGGCCTGGTGATCGGCGTGGTGGTGTAAGGCCTCACGGGGTTCGGCATTGCCCACCAGATCGGCCTCGGCCCCCTGGTGGACGGCTACGCCGCCTGCCGCACCCAGTTCCTGCCCTTCTGCTTCTGAATCGCTCGCCCAGCCCAGCGAGCCCCATCAACCCCCGGGCCTGGCCTGGGGGCTTTCTCCTGCCACCACATCGCTGGAGTTCGTGTCACTGAGCTCGAGCCGGCAGGATGGCAACGACTCAGCCAACGGCAGCCTCAGCCGTTGATCGATCCGGGCCGCAGGCCAGGCGGCAGCCGAAGTTGAGCACCCCCTGCTGAAGGAAGCGGACCAGGCCGGCGACAAGCTGCCGTTCCTGGGTGGTGAAGGCATCGCGGTGGCGGGCCAACCAATGGATCTCCTCGAAGCTGATGACGCCTGATGTCATGGCCTGCTGGTGCAGCTGGGAAACAGTCATGACCGCTGAATGTGAACTGATGTAAAGCTGGCGTGCCGTTCGCCGCTCCGCGGCCGGTTAACCGGCATCTTCCTGCCCGCCCCGGATGGCCCCCGGACGCAGCGTCCCGTGGCCCTGCGCCTGGGTTGGGGCCTGCAGCGGGAGGACTGGTGCTCAACCCCGGCTGCGGCTCCGTCTCCAGCACCGCCTCGATGCAGCGGTGGGCGCGACGCTTGGCATCGTCCTGGCTCCGGGCCCGGCCGATGTAGTCCGCTATCGCCTCGGGGGTTTCGATCAGCGCCAGCTGGCCGGCCACGCGCGCGCCGATGGCGCCGTCGGCCAGCAGCCGGCGGCTGTTGGGCAGCCCCGCCGCGGGCCCAGCGGAGGCCTCCACGCTCCAGCTCAGGCCGGTGCCCGGCAGTCCCACTGTGCTGCGCGCCCGGCCGGGCCTGGACACCCGGATGTTGAACGACGCGCCGCGTCCCCCCACCGAGATCGAACTCAGGCCGCTTTTCGCGAAGTTGAAACGCAGCGGGCCGAGGCGGGTGGATTTGCGAAAACGGAAGCTCACGGCACTCAGCAGGCCGGCCAGCATCCAAGCGCAGTCGGCATCCGGCAGAACAGATCCCAGCAGAATGACGTCGGCTGTGCCATGGAGGCGTTCAGGCCCATGCCCACCAATGTGCAGATGAAGCGTTGCATCGCCCGTGAGCGTGGGGCACTGGTGTTCTGGTCGCCTGATGCCGCCCAGCGCCGGCCTGGCGCTCGGATGCAGATCCTCGATGTCTTCTCCCTGCAGGTGGCCACCGGCTACACCCGCGATCCCCAGGGCCGGCTGTTGCTGGAGGCGCAGCTGATCCGCAATGACGTGCGCCCCCACCGCTGGGTGGCGCTGCAGCAGGATCGGCGTGCCTGGGGGCTGTTCTGGGCCGGCGGCGGGCTGCAGCACTGCCGCGACCTTCTGGCCACCCAGTCCAGCGGAGCGGAAAGCTCCCCGGCGCGGGAGTCCTCTGCTCTGGTGCCGGTGACGCCGGAAGCCTTGCTGCAGGTGCTGCTGGATCTGGAAGCCGAGCAGCCCCGCGCAGGCCGGCGGCCAGGCACCACCAGGCCATGGCAGCCCGGCATGGTGGCCAACCCCTGGCAGGTGGTGGCCTGGACCTCGCTGGCCTGGCTCGCGGTGCTGGGCATCACCGCGGCGGGATTCATGGCGGCGCTGGAGCGTCAGGACCGGCAGCTGGAGCTGCTGCTGGAGCGCACCGCGCCGACCTTCCAGGCGCCTTGAGCTCCGCGGTGCGGCGCCGGCTGCCGCCATGGACCCCTCTACTGTGGTCGCAAGCCGGGTGTCGGTGCGGGAGCTCACGACCCACCTCTCCGCCTGGCTGGCCCGCGCCCAGGCCGGTGAGGTGGTGGAAGTGACGTCCCACCACAAGCCGATCGCCCGCATCACCGCCGGGAAGCCACAGGATCCGGCCCCCACGAGCCCTCTTCAGCAGGCCATTGATGCTGGTGTGATCAGTTGGAGCGGGCAAAAGCCCGTCTTCCCCCCGCCCATCAAACTGAATGATGGCGGCCCACTGATCAGTGACATCGTGATCGATGATCGAGGCTAGGTCAAGTGCTTCTTTACTGCGATACCTCGGCGCACAGTCGCGTCAAAGGTGCCAATCAGACAGCGCTGGCCGAGGCCAAGTCAGCTTTTGTGCAGACATGGCGCAATTCTGCGATCGCCGATGTCATCCAGCCGCTCGTCGACAAGGCCGGGGTCTATGCCGAGGCCTTCGCCCTGAGGGGGTACGACAGTGTTCAGCTGGCTGCAGCCCACAATTTGCATGAGCAGTTCTCCTTGCCGCTCACCTTCGCTGGTTTCGACAGGCGCCTCAACCAGGCGGCCAGGCTCCTGCAACTGGAGGTGCTGGCCTGAGCAGCAGACACCGGTTCCAGGCATGTGTTCTGTGCAGGTGCTCCATGCAGGTTCTGAATCGACCGAAGTGAAGATCGATGCAGGAGTCGCGGCCCGATTAGAGATCCTCTTCCACCAGTGCTTCGACTCGCCCTGCCTGGACCGCCTCCACCAGCGCCTGATGATCCTTCACGGTCTGCTCGGCATAGGCAAAAGCAAAGCATCCCATCGCAAGGTCAAAGTCATCTCCCTTCCCCAGATAGCCACTGATCGTTCTCCCATCCCCTGATTTCGCGTGCGCGCGCGCCAGGGTCCAACCGCAGAACTCACCATAACGCTTGAGTTGCGCTGCTGATACACCCTCGATCGGGAAAGACAGTTTCATATCCCGCAGCTGGCGGACATAGAAGTCGAATCCGCGCCGCCCTCGTACCCAGCCCAGAAAGATATCACTAGATGACTGCATCAAACGCTGGCCCGTGACAACGCGTTGGCCCTGATTCTCATACCGGCATGGATTGGTGTAGGGCTCAAGAACTGACCGTCTTGCCTCTTTGACCTGCAGAATCAGTGGGTGGTTTTCTTCAGAGAA
The DNA here is from genome assembly GCA_040883175.1 of Synechococcaceae cyanobacterium. Classification (GTDB taxonomy): domain Bacteria; phylum Cyanobacteriota; class Cyanobacteriia; order PCC-6307; family Cyanobiaceae; genus NIES-981. The sequence goes on from JBFLKL010000234.1 coordinate 3,032, forward strand.
GAAGAGGCTGATGAAGCAGCGGGTTCCTACGCTGCCAATGCCAACCACTTTCGTTGCAGAATCCTCCAGTCGATAGCGATCCAGCAGGACGCGTCGTTCAGCTGACAGGGTTTGACGATAATCCTCCAGCCCTTCGAGCATCCGCTCCGCAAAATCCTCCTCCGCGACATGGAAGAGAACCGGTGGCTGATCCACGAAGCGATGCCGACCGCCAATCTCGCCGACAATCCTGGGGAAGAGATGCTCGATGATTCGCTGTCGAGCTTTCTCTGCAACCCGCTCGCGAAACTTTCTGGCTTTTGCATCGGGAGCCATGTCAATGATGGTCTGCATGTCCAGACGGTTGTACCAGACGTCGAGCGGACTCATCCGGGAATAGCGCCGCAGATGCTTCCGATAGGAACGTGCACATTCGATCACTGCCGATTCACAGTCCTTGTCGGAGATGTTGTTGTCGCGTCCAGCGACCACGAAGCTGGCCACCAGGCGCTTCAGGTCCCATTCCCAGGGAGCGGGATGGGTCTCGTCAAAATCGTTCAGATCGAAGACCAGATTCCGCTCAGGCGTGGCAAACAACCCGAAATTGAGCAGGTGACAGTCACCACAGGCCTGGACGTGGATACCAGTCGTCGGGGTTTGCGCCAGGTCATAGGCCATCAAGGCCGCGGAGCCCCGCAGAAACGTGAACGGGCTGCGGATCATCCGGCCGTAGCGGATGGGAATCAGTTCCGGAAGTCGATCCTGGTTGGACTGCTCGAGGATCTCAATGGGATCACGCCGGTCGGCTGAAGGCCGCCAAACTGCATGACTCTTGCGCGGGATGCGATCGCGCAGCGATTTCCCGATCCGGATGCGTTCAGCCAGGCTCAGAAATTGTGCCTGGCCGTGGTCTGGCGATGCAGCTGCAAGCCAGGTGTCCTGGTTGGGGTCCATGTTGAGCTCCGGCTCCCGAG
>JBFLKL010000235.1:0-8704 GCA_040883175.1 Synechococcaceae cyanobacterium
CCTGGGCCCAGGACAACCTGCAGTTGCCGGCCGAGCAGATCCACTGCGTGCTGGCCTATCTGCAGCCGGAGTACGACGAGATCCGGAAACAGCCGACCCGGGCTGAGCTGGAAGGTCTGGCCCTGGAGGTGGCGGCGAAGATCGGGCAGATGCGCCGCCATTGCCAGGATCCGGAGCGCAACATCCCGCTGGCGAAGGACCACTTCCCACTCACCGACAACCTGGGCTACTGCCGACAGTGCGCGTTCCGGGAGCTGTGCGATCGCGTGGACTGAATCTGCGCATCGCCGCCAGGGACTGCTGCGTGCAGCGGAGAGCCGGAGCACGACAACAACCCAGAGTCTCCCGTTGAGAATGTTGTGGCTGGCGAACAACTCGGCTCACGTGGGACCACCGACGATGAGAAGGATCAGAAAGCCGAACGCAACGGTCAGAGCCGCCTACACCAACCCGATGATGATGGCCTGCTGGGCGGAGGACGGTGGCTAGAGCTGGATGCAGAACCACGTCACAGACCCGAGCAACACCCCGCTGGCCATGGTGGAGAGTTGGTGGGCAGCACGCTCGGTCATCTGCATCCCAGAGGTGAGATCACGAACTCCACCGCTTGCGACTGACACCAGCAACATCACGACCCAGGCCCCGAGGTGGTTCCAGCTGTGAGACGTGAGCATGCTGTCAAGATCTGATCTGTGCTTTGGAATCGGTCAACAGGATGGCGATGCCCATCCACACAAGGCCCAGATTGCGGATTGCCGTGCCGACGGTCTGAAGAATCTCAGGTGCCGATGTCAGAGCCAGGATCAGGTTGACCAGCAGTCCCGCTGCGAACAGCAAGATGGCAGCTCTTGGCAGCCAGCCTGCGCGCAGGGCGGACCACGCAAACAGAAGCCCGCCGATGACCATCAAGGCCCCATGGATGGTGTATGCGGGGCCGAGTCGCTGCCAGAGGGCTTCGTAGGTGGGCGTGCGCTCAGCCAGGGCATCAAGGGCGGTGTGCGCAAAGTAGGTGAATGCCACTCCATAGAGCAGGGCTCCAAGGAGGCCAACAGGACCCGGCCTGCTCTTCTGCACCACAGCAATGCCGAGCAGGAGCCAGGAAAAGATCAGGAATGCGATGTAGGTGAGCCAGAGCTGACCGGTTGAAAAGCCTCCTTGAATCCACTCGATCGCATCGGAGAGGGCGTGGAGGATGGGCGCCGTGATTGCAGCAACGCCGACGACGACCTGCAGCGCAGTGACGCTGCGGCGGGCATGGAGCCTGGACCTGGACTTCATGGGAGGCCTACCGCTTGAACCAGGTTCGCCCGCAGCGCAGCGCCTGCTGCGTGAGGGGTATGCGGCGATCTTCGAGCAGGAACTCCGGAGCTGGAACAGGTCATCGCTGTGGCCCCAAGGGCTGAGCGATGACCTGTTCCGCGCCGACGGCGAGCTGTGATTGCAATTGCCTGGCTGCTGGCTGCGACTGATCAGCACCCCTGAAGAGGCAATCGCTCCACTGTCGGGCGATCGTTTTCCACAGGTTGTCCCCAGCCAGCGCAGGCAAGACACGTCAGCCCGTCGGGAAGCTGGGCGGGTAGTGGGGGAAACCCGATGCGCTTGACAGTCCCATGAGAACCGACGCGGTGGCTGCTCACCCACTGCTGCTGATCTCCAGATCGCTTGCATCGCAGTGAATCCCGTCGTGATCTGGCCTGATCTCATGGCCGGACCGTGCTTTGACGGCAGGGCCGGCGCTGTGGGCTGATGGTGGGGCAGGTGAGAGCAGCTGAATGAAGGCGATTCCGGATGCCATGGCCCCGCACGTGAGTGTGGAAAACCAGTTCCCGGAGGATCTGTATGACGCCATGCGGAGCTTCATCGCCGCCCATCCGGAGTGGGACCAGTACCGGCTGATGCAGTCGGCGGTGGCGGGGTTTCTGTTCCAGCAGGGAAGCAAGGAGCCGGCGGTGGTGCAGCACTACCTCAACGGCCTGTTCCAGCGGCCGGGGGTGACCACCGGTGGAGCGTGATCAGGAACGCCCCGGGCCCTCCAGCCCGATGCAGGAGGCGTGGCTGGAAGTTGAGGGCAGGCATGGGAACCAATCCCAACGTCACCAGGCCCTTGCCGCAGATCTGATCAGGCCTTGATGGCAGCGCGGCAGATCAGCTCCGCCGCTTCCCTGCCTCCGAACAGGTTGCGGGCTGCCGGCCCCAGCTGCAGCGCTGCCAGACCACCCATCAGGTGCACGTTGGTCCCCGGCCAGCGCAGGTCATGGCTGAGCACAGGCCAGTCATCCACCAGTTCGATCGGTCGTTGCCGGAGCATCTGGCGCAGCAGAGGCTGGCGACTCACGCCGAGGTGATGGCCGGTGGCGAGCCAGATGCGATCCGCGTGCAGGCTGCTGCCTTCGTCGCAGAGAACCTTCCACTGGCCTTTGCTCCAGCACGCCGTCCGCACCTGACAGTGCTCGTGGAGCTGGAGGTTGCCCTGCTCCCGTTCCCGCCGCAGAGCCACGGCCAGCTGAGGCGTGATCGAGCCCCCGTCGCGAGCCGCCAGCACCTGCTGCCGGCGCCGCCGCCAGCAGGGTTCGCTGCGGAACGCCCTGAGACACGTCGGGCCAAGCCAGCCCGGGTCGGCGTCAAAGGGTTGGCTGCGCAGCCCACGCCGGCACAGCAGGCTCACCCTGGCTCCCCGTCGGATGGCGCCCAGGGCCAGATGGGCGCTGGTGAGGCCGCCGCCCACGATCACGATCTGCTGTCCCTGCAGCCCGCGACAGGCGGCCAGGTCGATCGTCTGGCTGTGTTGCAGAGCCGCCGCGGGGTAGGGGCCCACGATGCGGCGCACCCAGGTCGGCAGTACGGGCCCGCCCGAGCCCGTGGCGACCACCAGTCGCCTGGCCTGGATCAGCGATCCATCGCTCAGGGCCAGCTGCAGAGATCCGGCCCCGGCGTCGTTCAGCCGAATCTCCTCCAGCGAGGCGGCCTGCACCTTGTCGACCAGCTGGAAGTCGTCCACCACACTCCGGCAGAACGCACGGAACAGGCCCGTATGCGGCAGCCCGTAGGGGCCCTCCAGCTCCCGGCTGCGCTGCCGTTCCTCGGCATAGCGGCGCAGGGCGTGGGGGTTGGGATGGGGATGGTGCGGCGACGGGGAGCGCAGCCAGGGAATGTCGAAGCGCTGCATCTGCCGGTGCCAGCGGCTCAACCAGCTGCCGCTGGGATCGACGATCCGCAGACGGCCGCGCCAGCGGGGCCGCTTCTGCAACAGCAGGCAGCACAGGCTGAGGGCCTGTGGTCCGGCACCTGCGACCACCAGCTCAGTCATGGCCAGCGGCCTCGAGCTGCTGGCGGCGGAAGCAGGGTCCGCGAATGCCATGGGGCAGAGCCAGAGAACACAATGCCTGCTAGAACGACAACCATTCTCGCTGCTGAGGGGCTTTCTGGCCCCTGTCTCTGGCCATGGCCTTCTCAAGCGCCGTTCCCGCCGCCGAGCGCCTGCCGGTCACCGTGCTCACCGGTTACCTCGGCGCCGGCAAGACCACCCTGCTGAACCGGATTCTCACCCATGAGCACGGCCTGAAGGTGGCCGTGATCGTCAACGAATTCGGGGAGATCGGCATCGACAACCAGCTGGTGGTGGATGCCGACGAGGAGATCTTTGAAATGAACAACGGCTGCATCTGCTGCACCGTGCGCGGCGACCTGATCCGGATCATCGGCAACCTGATGAAGCGGCGCGATCGCTTTGATCATCTGGTGATCGAAACCACCGGCCTGGCCGATCCAGCCCCCGTGATCCAGACGTTCTTCGTGGATGACGATCTGCGCGATGAGCTGCGGCTCGATGCGGTGGTGACCCTGGTGGATCTGTGCCATGTGCTGCAGCACTGGGAGGCCGAGGAGGTTCAGGAGCAGCTCGCCTTTGCCGACGTGCTGCTGCTCAACAAGGCCGATCTGGTCGACGAGGCCGAGCGGGCGGCGATCGAGCGGCGGGTGCGGGCCATCAACCCGGTGGCACGGCTGCTCACCAGCACCAACGCCGATGTGCCGATGCACCAGATCCTGGGTGTGGAGGCCTTCGAGCTGCAGCGGGCCCTGAGCCTCGACCCCGGCTTCCTGGCCGAGGAGCACGACCACGAGCACGACGATGCGGTGGGGTCCCTGGCCCTGGTGGAGGAGCGGCCCATGGATCTCGACAAGCTGGGCAGCTGGCTCTCCGACCTGGTGGCCGAACGCGGGCCGGATCTTTTCCGGATGAAGGGAATCATCCAGCTGGCCGGCGAAGGCTCGCGCTATGTGTTCCAGTCGGTGCACATGCTCCTGGATGGGGATTTCGACCGTCCCTGGAGAGAGGGCGAGCGCCGCCGCACCGAATTCGTGATCATCGGCCGCGATCTCGACGCGGTGGCCCTGCGGGCCGGCTTCAGCGCCTGTGTGGCCTGAATGGCCATGGCAGCCGAACCTGCCCTGGTGAAGGAGCAGCTCAGCGGGACCCTGCAGCAGCCGATCACGGCCCTGGCCTGGAGTGCCGATGGTGAGTTGCTCGCCATCGCCAGTGGTGGCGGTGAGCTGCTGCTGCTGGATTTCCGTGCCGGCTGTGAGGAGCTGCTGCGCGGGGATCGCGACCGGAGCCTCGATGCCATCGGCTTCAGCGGCGATGGCCAGTACCTGATGGCGGTGGGTCAGGCCGGCGAGCTGCTGCTCTGGGAGCTGGGCGGCAGTGGCGTGCGGCCGTTGGCCATCGAACCCATGCCCCTGGGGGCCGGCTGGCTGGATGCGGCCGCCTGGCAGCCGCGGGGCCGACTGCTGGCGGTGGCCGCCGGTCGCCAGGTGCGCCTCTGGGATGGGGCCAGCCGCCAGTGGTGCCACCCGGTTCTCGACCTGCCCGGCACGGTCCAGGCCCTGGCCTGGAGCGCGGATGGTGCTGGGCTGGCCGCCAGCTGCAACGGCGAGCTGACTCTGTGGCAGCCCCTGGCCACCCCGGCGGTGCAACCGCTGCGCCGGCCCACCGCCTCGGCCGGGCTGACCCTGGCCTTTGCCCCCGTTGGCGGGCTGCTGGCCGCCGGCCAGCTGGATCGCTCTCTCCTGCTCTGGCCCGAGTTCGGCCATGGAACGCCCTGGCAGTTCAGCGGATTTCCCGCCAAGGTGCGTCAGCTGGCCTGGAGCGACCGGATGGGCCGCCTGGCCCCGCTCCTGGCGGTGGCCTCCGCCGAGACCCTGGTGCTCTGGACTCAGCACGACACGGGGGCCCGCGGCTGGCGGCCGGAGCCGCTGCTCTGGCATGGATCCCGGGTGAATGCCCTGGCGTTCGCTCCTGGCAGCACCCTGCTGGCCAGCGCCTCCGGCGATGGCATGGTGGCGCTCTGGGATGGCTCCGGCCGCCTGCTTCAGCCCCTGAAAGGCGATGGCCAGGGCTTCAACACCCTGAGCTGGCGGCCCGATGGCATGCACCTGGTGGTGGGCGGGGATCAGGGGCGCTGGTGGTTGTGGCCGGTCAAGGTTCCCGCCAGCGAGACGCCGGCACGGAGGGGTGGCCGGGGGTTTGGTTGAGCTGGCGATGCGTGGACACGGAAGACAAGCCCGATACGATGAGAACGATTCCTGTTCCAGAGGGATTCCGCTGGCAACCGGCTCCGAGGAGGACTCCCGCGATCCCTCCACCGATCTGCGGGTGATGCGCAGCAATGCCGAGAACCTTCGTCAGGTCTTAGGCGGATGAGCAGCGCCGGGGCGGCTGCCGTTCTTGAGGTGCAGAACCTGGCCGTGCGGCGTGGTGGGCTGCTGGCCGTGGATGGGGTGAGCTTTCAGCTGGTCCGGGAAACGGACACGGCCCTGGTGGGCCCCAATGGAGCCGGGAAGAGCACCCTGGTGGCGGCCGTTCTGGGTCTGTTGCCCAGGCAGGCCGGCACGGTGCGGATTCTCGGCCACACCCTGGGCCCGGCGGGGCAGCTGCCCCGCTCGGTTCGCGCCCAGATCGCCTATCTCCCCCAGACCCTGGCCCTGCAGGGGCGGTTCCCCCTCAGCGTGGCGGAATTCGTGGGGTTCGGTTTCGATCCGCCCGGCCCGCGCCTGTCCTGGGCCGGTGGCCGAGGCCGCCATGGGGCGGTGCTGCGGGCGTTGCAGCGCACCGGATGCCGTGATCTGGCCCAGCGGCTGCTGAGCGAGCTCTCCGGCGGTCAGCGCAAGCGGGTGTTGCTGGCGTTCTGCGTGGTGCGGCCCAGGCAGCTGCTGGTGCTCGATGAGGCCCAGGCAGGCCTTGATGCCCCGTCCAGTGACCGGTTTCACGAGCTGTTGCTGGAGCTTCGCCGCCAGGAGGGCTGGACGGTGCTGCAGGTCTCGCACGATCTGGAGATGGTGCGGCGCAGCTGTGATCAGGTGCTGTGCCTCAACCGCCGCCTGCGCTGCAGCGGTGTGCCCGACCATGCCCTGAGACCTTCTCGTCTGGCCGAGCTCTACGGGCCGAATGTGGTGCCCTACCGCCATCACCACAGCGCCGGCACCGGGGGCGAGCATGGCTGATCCCACGGCGCTCACAACGCTGCTGGCCCACCCGTTCATGCTGCGAGCCCTGCTGGGCGGCCTGCTCACCGGCAGCCTGGGCGGGCTGCTGGGCAGCTTCGCGGTGCTGCGTCAGCTCGCGTTCTTCAGCGATGCCCTGGGCCACTCGGCCCTGCTCGGTATCACCATCGGCATCCTGCTGGGAATCAACCCCACCCTCGTGCTGATCCCGTTTGCGGTGATCCTGGCGTTGCTGGTCAACCAGCTGGTGCAGCGCAGCCGCCTGCCTGCCGATGCTCTGCTGAACATCGTGTATTCCACCTCCCTGGCGTTTGCCGTGGTGGCGCTCAGCCTGGTGGAGACCTACCAGGGGGGCATCCAGCAGCTGCTGTTCGGCGACATCCTCGGCATCGCCTGGCACGACCTCGCGGTTATCGCCGTGCTTTTAGTGGGCTCCCTGGCCTATCTCGCCCTGAGCCTGCGGGCCCAGGTGCTGCTCACCCTCGATGACGACCTGGCGGGGGCCTTCGGCGTGCGGTCCAGCTGGCATCGCCTGGCCTTCATCGTCCTGCTGGCGGTGGTGGTGGCGGTGTCGATCAAGGCGGTGGGGGTGCTGCTGATCAGCGCCTTCGTGGTGATACCGGCGTGCGCCGGCCGGCTCCTGAGCCGCCGCTTTCCGACCTACGTGCTCACCTCGGCGGCTTTGGGTGGGGGATCTGCCGTGCTCGGGCTGCTGGGATCAGGACTCACCAACCTGCCATCCGGGCCCTGTGTCGTGATCGTTCAGTTCGCCGGCTTTGTCCTGGCGTTGCTGTTCAGCCAGCTGTGAGCACGAGGGTCTCCAGAGACACGTCGAAGGCCGGAGTGAGGCGAACCCCCTGCTGCCGGGTCGGATGCGTCCGGCAGTATTCCCCATGGTGGTTCGCCGATGCCATCCGACAGATCCAGTGCAGGCGACGACGCCAGTTCCGGACAAGGGTCAGGTCAGTACCCTGGCCGATGGGCCGCCGCAGGTGGATTTCACCGTCCTCACCTCTGCCAGCGATCTGGTGATGATCCTGAGCAGCGAGCCGCTCACCACCGATGAGCAGTGGCAGTCCTTCCAGCCCAGGGAATCACTGGCGTTCCGCACCGGTGCGATCCAGCGCCGCAACCGTTCTGGAGTCCGTCCGCCGGCGCTGATGCCACGCAGAGCGGGCATCGGGATCAACGCAGAAAGAAGGCGGCCGCCACACCCAGCCCAAGCACAACCACCACGGCGCGCAGTCGCGCGGGGTTGATGCGGCTGGCCAGCCGTCCCCCCAGGGCGCCGCCCGCCAGGGCGGCCAGCGCCATCACCACGGCGACTCTCCCGTTGAGCTGGTCGGAGCCGAGGAACAGCAACGCCGCCGCCAGATTCACCCCCAGTGCCAGCGCCTGCTTGAGTCCGTTGAGGCGGGTGAGGGTGTCGCTGAGCAGCACCGCCAGCACCGCCAGCAGGATCACGCTCAGCCCGGCGCCGAAATAGCCGCCGTAGATCGAGGCCAGAAACACCGGCCCCACGGCCGCCAGCTCCAGGCGATCGCCCCGGCCGGGCTGCTGATGGGCGAGCAGCCAGCGCCGCAGCGGCTCCTGCAGCGCCAGCAGCCCCGTCCCCAGCAGGATCAGCCAGGGCACAAGGCTGCCGAACAGCGCCTCGCCGCTCACCAGCAGCAGCACCCCGCCCAGCAGACCCCCAAGGGCCGCAGCCGGCAGCAGCAGCACGGCGCGGCGGCGCTGGCCGCGAAGATCGCGCCGCTGGGCGGCCGCCGCTCCGCCGTAGCCCGGCAGCAGGGCCACGGTGTTGGTGACGTTGGCCATCACCGGCGGCAGACCCACGGCGGTGAGCACCGGAAAGCTGATCAGCGAGCCCCCGCCGGCGATCGCGTTCACCATCCCGGCGCTGGCCGCCGCCAGGGTGATCAGCAGCAGGTCGAGGGCGCTGAGCTGGGCAGCCACAGCCATGGCACTGGGGGTGGGTTGAGCCGGCAGTCCCCAAGCAGGTACCGGCGCGGCCACTCCCCAGCATGGGGGCCATCAACCGTGATGCCGGCGGGCAAGCATGCCCGGCCCGCCATTGGGCAGATCGGTGAGCGCCTCCAGCCGGTGGCGGCTGCAGCGGCGTCGATTCACCGTAACGATGGCTGCTGGGCCGATCGGCCGTGGCAAAGCCCGATGGCGGGGGCACCGGGCCTGCGGTCGATCG
>JBFLKL010000030.1:0-12769 GCA_040883175.1 Synechococcaceae cyanobacterium
CGCTGCGTCGGCGTGGAACATGACCTCAACGCCAGCTGGGTGTTCTTCCGGACGACTGGGATGGCTCTGCCGGAGGATCAGCTGGTATCGGCGCCTTTGGGCAATTGTCACCATCAGGATGGACTAAGCGCATCGGTGGCTGCACCGACCTGGCCGCACTCTTGGGAGTGCGATCGGAGTCGGCGGATGTCTCCAACACTCCGGTGATCGCCGTGTTCGCCACCGGCGATCCTGATGGATCTCGCGCTCGCCCGTGGCGTCAGCGGCTTCATGGGGATCTCCATCTGCTTGCTGGTGATGCTCAAGCTGATGGATGGGGAGGCCTTCGCCGTCAGCTTCCGCAAGTACGACGAGACCCCGCGTTAGCCCGCCTGGGGACGTCTTTATCCCGGCGTTGCGCTGCTGGCGGTTCGGCTGATCGGCGCCACGGCGGTGCTCCTAGGCGCCATGGGCATGGTGTCCGTGGGCAAGGCCGTGTTCATCGACAAGCTGGCCCCGAACTGCGCCTGTGTGGGGGGCAACTCCAAGGCACCGCTCGGTGTGGTGAGCTTCGCTGAAAACCTGATCATGCCCCTGATGGGGGCGGTGATGCTCGTGGTTGGCTGAACCGACCGCCACGCCGCCGGGCGCCGCATGCCGCCTCGCTGGCGCGGTCTCATCACCCTGCGGAAGCCGTGGCCAGGATGGAGTAAGCCGCTTCCGGAGCTCCCCGATGGTGTTGCCCATCACCCGCGTCGTCAGGGGCCGTGAGGCCTGGGCCGGTATCGCCACCGCAGGGGCGCTGCTGCTGACGCTCAATCCAGCCGTCCAGGGCGCCCCCAATCCCGTGGGCATGCCGAGCAGCACTCCTGGCCCTGGGATGGGCTGGGGAGGAGGTGCGCTGGGTCAGCGCTCCGCCGATGCCCGTTTCATCGTGATGATGATTCCGCATCACCAGGGGGCGATCGCCATGTCGGAACTGGCCCTCCAGCGGGCCCGCCGGCCGGAGATCAAGGCCCTGGCCCAGCGGATCATCACCAGCCAGAGCCGCGAGATCGCCCAGATGCGGCAGTGGTACCGCAAGTGGTATGGCACGGATGTACCGGCCTGGAGCGTCGGAGCGGGCTACGGCATGGGGATGGGACCCGGCATGGGCATGGGCATGGGAGCAGGCTGGAGCTGGGGCATGCCGGGGATGGCCACCAGCCTGGAGGTGCTCAAGAGCGCTCCGGATTTCGATCGCGCCTTCATCGAGCAGATGATTCCGCATCACCGCATGGGCGTGATGATGGCCTCCCACGCCGAGTGGAACACCCAGCACCCGGAGCTGCGCCAACTGGAGGAGGCGATGGTGCGCGTTCAGAGCCAGGAGATCGAGCAGATGGCCCAGTGGTACCGCCAGTGGTACGAGACCTCAGGCGGTTGAGGCCTTCTCGCCGCTGTGTCGCTTGACACAGGCCAGCTTGTTTGGCGACGACGGCCGCGGCGGCAAGCTGGATCGGCCTTCTCAGCGATCGGGCTCTCTGGTGAACGCCCTGCGGATCTCCGTACCCAGTGCGGCGAGAAGCGAGCGCTGGGATGGGCGTCGGCAGGCGGGCATCCGCATTGGGCTGAATTCCGCTGGTTGGATTGCGGTCGAGCAGGCAAAAGCCGACTACGGTAATGGCACGGAGAAGAAGCCAGAGCAGACACAATTCAACGCGGCGGCCTGGCTTCGTCGCGTCTTTTCGGGATCGAAGCCATGGAGGCTTGCTTCGGATCTCTTCTCTTTAAAGAGGCCAGTTTTTCAGGCCTATTCTAAAAGTCTATCTGTGGAGATCACGATCATGAACAATGCAAAGCAGTCAGCAAGAGCGCGGAATTATGCGGAGTCCGAGGGAGGGATGTGGGGTTCTGATGATGCGGAACTGCTCGATCCCAAGGTGATTGAACCGAAGATGTACCGGGCCAGTCTTGAGAGCGACAGCGGCTGGGGGTTCCACCGCCGTGCCGAGCTGCTCAACGGACGCCTCGCCATGCTCGGCTTCGTGATCGGGGTGTTGATCGAGGCCGTTTCGGGCCAGGGAATCCTGCAGCAGATCGGCCTGGGAGCTCTGCTGCACTGATCAAGGCAGGTTTCGCCGTCTGAACAGCAGGTGGGTTTGCCCGTCACGCCTGGCCAGGCTGAGGTATTCCGCCTGGCCAGGTTCCAACCCGGCGAAAGCCTGCATGACCGTGGAGATCATCATCCATGAGGGTCGCGATGGCGCTGTCAGGGCCTGCTGGATGGCAACGACGGATGTCGGGCATCGATCTAGCCGCCTTCTGAGGCGTCGAGCTGGCAGAGCGTGGGAGTGAAGCGATCGAAAAGCTGGTTGGACAGCTTCCGGATCTACCGCAACGGATGGCGGACCGGGATCGACTCCTCGATCGACACGTAGTAGAACAGAGAGCCGCTGGACTCCTGTTGACCTCGCATCGCAACAGGGCGGTTGGCACAGCGTCTCAGGGGGGCTAGGGGTTTTCAGCAGGCTCTTGGGAAGCCGATGCACGTCGGAGATGCCCATGGGTTCAGGGCTGGGGATCAAGCCTGGCGGCCCCGAAGGTGGCATTGAAACGTCGGCACCAGATCACGGCGGATGCGAAGTCCTCCGTCTGGATCTCTGCGGGAACGGCGTAGCTCTGGGCACCGCTGTGGCTCTCAAGGGGGGCCAGCACCACGTACTCCCCTTCCTTGATCGGGAAGGCCGGAGGTGTCGTGGATCCGATCACATCACCGGAGCGATGGAGGGCCACCACCAGATCGGGTCCGGCGGTCGAGGTGGTGAAGGCCTCGTCCAGTTCGAGTGTCGTGGCTCCATCTCTTTCAACCAGGCGAGCCGTTCCGGAGGTGGAATGCTCCCCAGCTGCAAACACTCCGGAGCGCAGCACCTTGCCCTGCTCCTCAGCCTGAGTGGCAGCGCTGCCGGCCAGATCCGAACGGGCCGCCGCAGGGCTACCGGTCGCGCTGGTTTCCTCGTGCGGAGTGCAGCTCATCAGCGCCGCACTTGCAACTACCAGTGTGAGCAGGCAACCAACGGCGAGACCTCCCATCTGGTGCTTTCGTTTGCACTTCGCTGCCATGAGTGGGCTGGGTGAGAAGAGTGGAAGCTCCCTATGGGCGCTATCTTCTGCAGGCACCTACGGGTTGTGGTGCTTGAGCTGCTCGATCGCGCTGTCGTGCAGCCGGTGTTCATGGTCGCGCCGGGCCGCCCAGACCTGTTCCTGCTGCGCCGCGTTGGCCGTGCCCTCCGGATGCTGGTGCTCGCTCAGCTCGGCCAGCTCCGGGCGGTAGGCCCTGTGCTCGTTCTCGTGGTGGCGGGCCCAGGCCACGAATTCAGGGCTGGCCTGGGCGCTGGCGGGGGTGCCTTCGGGCTGTCCGTCAGGGGAGGCTTCGGGGAAGGCTTGAGGCGTGGACTCGGTCATCGCCGCAGCAGGGATGAACTCCTCTTCAACCTAGGCAGCGCCGCCTGAAGCGGGTCACCGAAGGGCGTGAGGAGATGTGAACCCTCGCGAGACCGTGGGAGGGTCGCCCTACGTTTTGGTGGGCCTCCGTTGCCCATGGTCCTGCCATTGCATCCCGCTCGGTCCCCCATGCGCGCGAAAGTGGCCCCCCGCGAAAAGGCCCGCCTGGAGGCCCTGAAGGGCTACCGCGTCCTCGATACGGAAGCGGAGCAGTCGTACGACGACATCACGTTGCTGGCCGCCCAGATCTGCGACGTGCCGATCGCTCTGATCAGCCTGGTGGATGCCGAGCGGCAGTGGTTCAAATCCAGAGTCGGCGTCGATGTGCAGGAAACCAGCCGGGATGTGTCCTTCTGCTCCCACGCGATTCTCGGCGAGGAGACGCTCGTGGTGCGGGATGCCCGCGAAGACGAACGCTTCCGAACCAACCCGCTGGTCTGCAGTGAGCCCCATATCGTGTTCTACGCAGGGGTGCCCCTGAGCACACCGGAGGGCTTCAGGATCGGCACCCTCTGCATGATCGATCACCGCCCCCGTGACCTCAGCAACGTGCAACTCCGTTCCCTCGAAGCGCTGGCCCGGCAGGTGGTGCTGCAGCTGGAACTGAAGCGGGTCTCCGATCAGCTCGCCGGCGCCCTTGAGCGCATCGACGTGATGGAGGAGCTGATCCCGATCTGCTCCTACTGCAAGGGGATCCGCAATGATGAAGGCTACTGGGAGAGCGTGGAGGCCTTCATCAAGAGCCACGACAACGTGGAGTTCTCCCATGGTGTGTGCGAGGCCTGCATGGCGAAGTACTTTCCGGAGGTAGCGCCGCTGAGTTGAGCCTCGGCGGTAGACGCCTGGAGCTCCCGGCGATGCCAGAGGATCGCCACAGGTGATGGCTCCACGGGATGTTCCAGCCTCTCCCTCTCTCTCTGATGCTGCCCAGGCTGGGGGCATTCTCCTTTTTGAGGGTGACCTCTGCAACATCACCCCCGATGCCTGATTCACCCAGTGGGGCCGGTATGAGGCCTGGCGGATCCTCACCGCAGCAGCGGCTCGCCGCGTTGCGCTGCTGTGCGCAAACGATCACGACGCACCAATAACATTGCACCAGGGTGTGTTTCCTCAGCACCGAGAGGTGACGCATCACTCGATGACGCGGCGAACGATCACCCACACCCCACGACAGCCCAACCGGTCTCTCTCCTTACCCGCATGATGCGCGAACTGTCTCTGCCGCAAAGGAATCACTGCGCTGATGCCCGTCTCGAGGCCACGGGGGCTGCCTGAGGGGCCATGGTCACAGCCCGATCCGCCATGGAGGCGCGGGAGAACTCGCAACGAGCAGCAGGCTGATCATGAAGAATGTTCTCCTGAGCCGACAGTCACCAAGGTCATCAAGGCAGGATGACTGGCGTCGGCTAGATAGTCTCGGGGATGAAAAGCTTCTCGCGACAATCTTTGGCCGTAATCCTGATGCAGCTCCAGCGATTTTGATCCATGGGTTGCTTTGGCAGAGAGAGGCCCGGTCGCCGTGGTGCCAGGCTTGGACACATCTGAGGAGGAGTAGTGATGAATCACCCTGTCGCGATGGAAACCATGCGGTTGGGCCTGGCTGGGATTTCGATCGAGGTGCCAAAGGAGCCCCCAACTCCGGAAGATTGCCCTGTCCAGAGCCGCATCGAATGTGCCGATGCATTTTGGGCCATCGATGTCTGGAAAGATGGGAGGTGTGTGGGTAGCCATGGACCTGAAACATTCACATCCGCTCTCTTTCGTGCTCTGATGAATGACAATCTCGGTGATGTGCATCCCGATGAAATCGTGCTGCGCTGGATGAGCTGAACGGCTCACGCCGCAGGACCCCGCTGGCCCCGCTGGCCGGTGACTCGCCGCCAGTGCACTGCCTGACACGAGGGCTGAGGAGTTGGAACACCCTGAGCAGGTCTGCACCAGGGCGGTGACGTTCTGAGGAAGCAACCATCGCCTGACCGGTCTTCACCTCTGGGGCCCTCGTTGGCCATCACACAGCTTGGGCCGGGCCAGGCTCAGGGGCCTGAGCCGGAGAAGGTCGCCACTGGGTGCGCCCATCGCCCTGGCTGCTGCGCTGCCGGTCACCCGATTCAGCCTCAACCCGCCTGTCATCCATGGATCCCGTGACCTCAGCACCGTGCCCCATCTGCGCCCTTCACCGCGATCGCGTCATCGCTGCCTTCGAGATCGCCCGCAGCACCCTCTGGCTGCTGCTCGATGCCCGCCGCCACATTCCAGGCCCCATGCCCTTCAGAGAGGGGCCACACCACCTGCATCCGCACCGCATCCAGTCCGAGCTGTCCGCGCAGCCCCGGTCAGATGAGTGAAGGTGTCCTCGAGCCCCAGCCATAGATCTGGCCTGAGCTCTCTTGCGCTCCGCTAGGCATGGACACCTACATACATACTCAACCAGCATCAATCTCTCGTAAAGATATATTCGGGCTGCGCAGGAGCATGTTTGCCGGCTCTACGATCTGATCGATTCGGGACACTGCATGGCCGCATGCATTTCTTTGCTCTGGAGTCCTTTTCTTAGTTATTTCTTGGCTCGGTCCTGCAATGACGAATGCAAGTAGAATGCGCTAACCAGCGTATCCAGTCCCACCGGATGAAGAAAGCCGCCAGGTCGCTCTGGAATCCTATGGGGTTCTTGATACTCCAAGTGACGAGCATTTTGATCGGTTAGCCCGACTTGCGGCCAAGCTTATCCATGCACAAATTTGGATAATCTCGCTAATTGATACGAAGCGCCAGTGGTTCCTTGCTCGGTATGAACTGGATGTAACAGAAACACCAAGACATATGGCTTTCTGCGCCCATGCCATCACCTCAGACGAGCCGCTGGTGATTGCAGATGCTTAACTTGACTCCCGTTTTTGCACAAACCCACTGGTCACATCCGATCCATACATTCGGTTCTACGCAGGCGTCTCCCTCAAGTCGCCGGAAGGCCATAATCTGGGCACACTTTGTGTATTGGACAGGCTGCCACGGCACTTCACCAACAGCCAAGAGAATCTGTTGCGTGATTTGGCTCAACTTGTTATGAGAGAGCTGGAAATCCGCCGCTTATCCCATGCGTCAATAAGCAGGGATGAGACAGGCCATTAGCCTTGCAGATGTACTTGGTCATGAGCACTACCAACGCCCAAGGGAGCCAGAGAGCCAGATCCGCGCTTGGTAGGACCCCGGGCGAGCTGATGGCGGAGTGCGGGGATGCCCAGGAGCAGGGTGGCTCGGACCTGGCCTGATGCCCCCGGCTCGAGATACATCAACGGGGATCCCCGGTTTGCGGAGGTCGGCCTCGAGGGCTCCGTGGGCCGGCCGCTCCGTTGCATCAAGTTCATGGTGCTGTGGGCTGAGGGGGCCGCTGCCACCTACGAAAACCTGATCTATCGCACCTTCCTGCTGCCGCAGCAGGGATCTTTGAAACTCGACCACGACTGGAACCAGGACTGATCATCCCGGCGGCATCGATGCCCCGGCGGGGATCTGCCGCCTGAGGCTGCTCTCCTGTGCCGCTCCTCTTGGCGAAGCCTTCCGAGCATCGGCAGCTGCGGGAGGGCTGGCGCCACTGCGGCAACCAGCATCAACCGCTTGACCGCATGAGGCCGGGCTCTAAACCGGCAGCGGGAAGCAGGGAAAAGACTGGGAGAGATCCGCACACCGCATCCGTTACAACCTATTACAGTTGATCTCACGCGGCGAGAATGTCATGGGTGCCTCCACTCCGAGATTCGGAATCACCGGCTTTGCCGAAACCTGGAACGGCGGTTCTTATCTGGTCTATGTCGACGGTGTGGAGTTTGCCTGCTGCGTTGATCGAGCGGAGGGGTTGCGGCTGATGTATGGGGTCCTCAATGCGAGCACGTCCTCGCGTATACACTTGCTTAAACTCTAGGACGCTGTAGATAACGAGAGCCTGGCGGCGGCTCAAGTCCGCACACAATGTCGCGGCGATCTGCTTCTACGGAAGGAACGCTGTGTCAGCACAACTGTTGCACCACTGACGTCAGCCCTCAGGTGCGGGCACTGACGTACCCTGCGGGCAACTCTGCGGCTGATTTCCTGCTATCGAGCCATTCGTAACCGGAGAGTTCGGTGATGGGTTACGCTAGTGATGAAAGTTCTCGCCGCGAAGCTCAAGGATCGTGGACACCACGATTTTGAACCCCTTCTGGACTGAGCCAGTCACCAAGGATTGCGATCACAACCGTGGAGCGGCGTTGGCCAGGAGGTGGCTCAAGGAGCCTGGAATGGCAACCCCCGGAAGCTGCACGTCAGTAGCAAACAGATCGGCAACAGCACTGCGGAGGTCGTCCACACGCTGCTGTAGGCGCTCCCGCAAGACCCTTTCCTGAGACAACTCCGCCTGGAGGACATCGAGCTGTTCGCTCCAGCGGCGTTCCCGTTCCGCTTCTGCAGCCTGGTCTGCGGCATGCGCAGCTTCTGCCAGTTCCAGTTGCTCGGCAATCGCGGCATGAATGGTCTCCACCTCCTGCACAGCAGCCTCCCGGTAGTGGCGCTCCCTGCAAAGCTCCTTCGCCAGGTCCTCCCGGTCATGCTCAAGGTGCTGCAACTGGGCCTCTGCTTGCTCGCGACGCTGCTGTTCATGCAGTAACTCCTGCTCCAGCCTGGCGATCGTGGCCTTGGCTTCCTTCAGCAGTGCTCCCATCTGCTCGGCGAGCTTTTCGGCGATGCGCGTGGACAGCTCGCTGACGGCTTGATCAAGGCTCATGGGACAAACCCACAACGATTCCATCCCAAGCCAGCTGATCCACCTGCTGCAGTCCCCCAAGGCACATGCGATGGAATGAGTTTCCCGTCGATGACGATCCACCCGTCTGGTTGCTGACCCTCTCCCGATGGGCGGCCTTTTGACTCAAGTTCCTCCCCGGATACGCACGGCACCAGTTCGCTGGATCAGCCCGTCGAGGAGTGGCCCTTCCTCGATCAGCAGGTGCTGCACTTCCGCCCCACCGGCTGGAGCCGCCACAACCAGGTGCTGGAGGTGACCAGCGGCGAGCTGCTGCCCGGCGAGGCGATGCCGCTGCTCAAGAGGCGCCGGGAACTCACCCGCGAGGAGGCCATCCGGCTCTGGCGGCAGAAACGCCAGCCGGGGTGGCACCCGTGTCCCCCCAGTGGGTGCCCCCAGCCTCCCGTTCGCCTTGCTGATCAGAATCGGAGCCATGGAGCTTCATGCCGACCTCAGCCAGCGCGCGCTGCACGACACCAAGGCCCTGGCGTGGATGCCCTCGCCGATGGCGGGGGTGGAGAGGCGCATGCTCGACCGCCGCGGCGGCGAGGTGGCCCGGGCCACGTCGATCGTGCGCTACGCCCCCGGGAGCCGCTTTGAACGCCATGGGCATGGCGGCGGCGAGGAGATCCTGGTGCTGGAGGGCACCTTCTCCGACGAGCAGGGCGACTACTCCGTCGGCACCTACCTGCGCAATCCCGTGGGCTCCAGCCATGCCCCGTTCAGCGAGCCGGGCTGCACGCTCCTGGTGAAGCTGCAGCAGATGCACCCGGCCGATCAGCAGCGGCTGGTGATCGACACCAACAATGCAGCCTGGCTGCCCGGTCTGGTGAGCGGGCTGGAGGTGATGCCGCTGCACGCCTTCGGGTCGGAGCATGTGGCCCTGGTGCGCTGGGCTCCCGGCACGGTGTTTCAGCCCCATGGCCATCCGGGCGGTGAGGAGATCCTGGTGCTCGCCGGAGTGTTTCAGGACGACCAGGGCACCTATCCGGCCGGCAGCTGGCTGCGCAACCCGCCCGGCAGCGTGCACCGGCCCTGGAGTGAGGCCGGCTGCACCATCTGGGTCAAGACCGGCCACCTGCCGGCCACCCAGGGGCCCGATGGCTCAGACGCGTGAGGTCCGCGCCTCCCGCAGGATCCGCCGGCCGCCATGGAGCACCAGCAGGCTGATGGCGCTGCCGATCAGCAGATCCGGGAGGCGGCTGCCACTCCAGGCCACCAGCAGGCCGGTCACGATCACGCCCAGGTTGGCCAGCAGGGCCAGGGCGCCGATGCCCACCATCAGGGCGCTGATCGGTTCAGAGCCCAGAAGAGTGCGCCGCCGGACATCCAGCAGCACCCCGATCGCCAGGATGATCTGCGGCCGGCCGCTGAGCATGGCGGCCCGGTGCTGCTGCGTCATGCCGCGGCCCCCGGCTCCCAGGCTGAGGCCATAGACGCCCGCGTCGGCCAGCATGTCGAGGGAGTCGGCGTTCAGGCAGGTGGAGCCTGCTCTCAGGCCTGCAGCCAGTGCCACCACAAACATGGCAGCGTTGATCACCAGCACCACCCAGAGGGTGCGGCGCTGCAGCTCAGACGCCTGCTCGGCTCCACAGCCGCAACCCACCGCCTTGCCTTGCTGCTGCCTTGGGCCATGGCGCGAGGGCTGGTCGATTGTTTCCGCAAACTCCTACCCCACCGGAGCGTCCTGAGCCGAGCCGCTCCAGGCGATCCCGGCCAGATCCGCCATCTCCCGCTGCCAGCTGGCCAGGTCGTTTCTGGAGAAGCCGCGCAGATGGTCATGGCCGCAGGCCCGTGCCAGCACCTGCATCAGCGCCACCGCCGCCTGCAGGAACCTGGCCAGCCGCTGGGCGGCATGCTCCACCTCCAGCCGGCGGCGCAGCTGTGGATCCTGGGTGGCGATGCCTGCCGGACAGCGGTTGGTGTGGCAGATCCGGGCGCCGACACAGCCGATCGCCTGGATCGCCGCATTGGCCAGGGCGATCCCATCGGCCCCCAGGGCCAGGGCCTTGACGCAGTCCGCCGGAGTGCGCAGCCCGCCGGTCGCGATCAGGGTGACGCGGCCGCTGGCACCCCGGCGGTCGAGGTGGGCGCGGGCCCGCGCCAGGGCAGGGATGGTGGGCACAGAGATGTGATCGCGGAGCAGCAGGGGAGCGGCGCCGGTGCCGCCGCCGCGGCCATCGAGAATCAGGTAATCGGCGCCGGCCTCGAGGGCGAAGTCCAGGTCGGTCTCGATGTGCTGGGCACTGAGCTTGAAACCCACCGGGATGCCACCGGTGAGCTCCCGCACCCGATCGGCGAAGGCGCGGAAATCGCCCGGGGTATGGAGATCGACGAACGTGGGAGGTGAGTGGATCGGCT
Organism: Synechococcaceae cyanobacterium; assembly: GCA_040883175.1. GTDB lineage: Bacteria > Cyanobacteriota > Cyanobacteriia > PCC-6307 > Cyanobiaceae > NIES-981. The sequence continues at coordinate 10,598 of JBFLKL010000030.1, forward strand.
GGCCTTCGGGCAGGCCACGGATGGCGGCGATGCGGGCGGTGACCTTGCTGGCGGGCAGGTAGCCGCCGCTGCCGGTCTTGGCGGCCTGGCCGGCCTTGAAGTGGAAGGCCTGCACCAACGGCAGCAACTCCTCCCGGTAGCCGAACCGGGCCGGACCCAGCTCGAAGAGGTAGCGGCGGTTGGCGGCCTGCTCCTCCGGCAGCATCCCCCCTTCCCCGGAGCAGATGCCCGTCCCGGCCCGCTCGGCCCCTGTGGCCAGGGCCAGCTTGGCCTCCGCGGAGAGGGCCCCGAAACTCATGTCGGAGACCAGCAGGGGAATCTCCAGCCGAAGAGGGCGCCTGGCCCGGGGGCCGATCACCAGGTCCGTGCCGACCGCCGCCTCGCTCGGCAGGGGCTTGCTGGCCAGCTGGGCCACCAGGATCTGGATGTCGTCCCAGCAAGGCAGCTGCGAGCGCGGCACACCCATGGCCGCCAGCGGCCCCTCGAGGCCCACCCGATCGAGGCCATGGTCAGCCAGTTCGTGGATCAGGGTGAGGTTGGGCTCTTCCGGCGTGGGCTTGGGCGTCGGCATCGCATCAACCGGCTCGGGCTTGGGCTCCTCCGCGTCGACGCTGTAGAGCGATCCGACCCGATCGGCCGGCACCCGGCTGTGGCTGCCGTCGCAATAGGGCGGGGTGGCGGTCTGCTTGCAGCGGCACAGCACGGCCCTTCCGCTCGTTTCGGCCACGAAGGCCAGCGGACTGAACCCGGTGCCCGGATGGGAGCCGTCACAGAACGGCTGGCTGGCCGACCGTCCGCAGGCGCAATAGAAGTACTCCTTCCCCTGCTCCAGTTCCACGCTGATGGGTGTTCTGGCGGCAACCATCGGTGCGGGCATCGGGCTCAGGCGTACGACACGGGCCGGTGGCCCACGATTCAGTGTGGAGCCGGCCAACGAAGGGCGCCGCCTGACGCTCTCCGCCTCATGGATAGGTGCCCGGCATCCGTCCGCTTCGCAGCCCACCGGCTCCCTACACATCCGGCAGATCGGGCCTGAGCTTGCAGTGCCGCCCACATCCTCGGGCGGAGCAGCACGGCGGCCGTCAAGGCACCAGGGCAGCCACTGCTCCAGCGGATCCATCAGCACCACCCGCTCCAGCAGCAGGGTGCGGGCCTTCGCGCGGGTTTCATCCCGTTGGCGCGCCATGAACTCCGGGTCCCAGAAGTCGTCATCCCACGGCGGGGTGAAGAACAGCCGCTCCTCCAATCGCACGCCGGTGATGAACTGGTGCAGGTGGGCGTCCTCCCAGCCCATCACGATCTGCCGCACCTCATGGAGGCGGCCCAGGGTGGTCGTGTCCTCCACCCAGAAGCGGCGCCAGCTCGGTGGCTCGATGTCATTGAGGCTCACCTGCAGCTGCAGGGCCGCAACCTCCGCGGGGGGCTCCTCGAGAACTGAGGTTGGCATGGAGGTTGGCGCCAGGGGCCTACCCCAGGTTCACCCAGCCATCACCGGCTCCACCCACTCCAGCGGCGCCGAGCGCTGCGCCGAAAAGGTGGCCCAGGGGCTGAATGGCCAGGCAGGCAAGAAGAAGGCGCCGTCTCAAATCCCTCTGGTGGCAGCAAGCGCCCGGGCCGTGCTCCCAAGGCAGCCGTTTCGGCTGAGACTGAGCAGATCGGCGTGGCGTGATGACCGGCTCAGCTGCCACCACGATCCGCCAACGGCTGGATGCGCTGAAGCCGCGGGTGCTGGCCGTGAGCACCCCCGCCCCAGTTCGTGGAGCAAGCCCTGGCGCTGTGAACCAGGACCGCCTCCACCTAGGGAGCATCAGCGACTCCCTGGAACTCCAGGGGCTCCACCATCTCGGTGATCTGAGCCTCGGGTCCCTGCGGGTCCCGTTCCCTGAGCGGATGGAACCGCACCGCGCTGCTCAGGGATGCACCGCTGCCCATGCACTCGCGGCTGCTCATCAGCAAGCCCAGCTCACATCGCGAACCAATCTCCAGCAGCACCGGCACCGCCAGAGACCTGGGCCCTGTGATCAGGGCGATGGGGCGTTGCGGCCATCCATGCAGGTGAAGATGCCGCTCAGTTAAGTGGCCGTCCAGGCCATGGCATCGTGCAGTTGCTGGTGTCCGCCCAGGCTGCAATTGGAGGGAAGAGAGGTGCCAGAACAGCAGTCCACATTGGGA
>JBFLKL010000236.1:0-7531 GCA_040883175.1 Synechococcaceae cyanobacterium
GGCCTGTTCTATGTGGCGGTGCCGATCCGCATGACGGTGGTGCGACTGCGTCAGGGCCTGATGCTCTATGCCCCCCTGCCTCCCACCGCTGAACTGCTGGCGTCGCTGCGGGAACTGGAGGCCGCCCATGGACCGGTGCGAACCATCGTGCTGCCCACCGCTTCCGGCCTGGAGCACAAGCTGCCGGCGCCGGCCCTGGCCCGGGCCTGCCCCCAGGCGGAGCTCTGGGTGACGCCCGGCCAGTGGAGCTTTCCCCTGCACCTGCCCCAGAGCTGGCTGGGCTTTCCAGCCACCCGCACCCGGGTGCTCTTCGAGGATGGCCTGCCCCATGGGGATCAGCTGCTGTGGCGGGCTCTGGGCCCGCTCAACCTCGGTCTGGGCACCTTCATGGAGGTGGCCTGCCTGCATCGCCAGAGCGGCAGCCTGCTGGTGACCGATGCCCTGGTGGCCATCGGCGCCGATCCCCCGGCCGTCTTCAACGCCGATCCCACTCCCCTGCTGTTCCACGCCCGGGACCGGGGCGATCAGCCGCTGGAGGACACCCCCGCCCAGCGGCAGCGGGGCTGGCGGCGGCTGGTGCTGTTCGCCTCCTACCTGCGGCCCGCCCCCCTGACCGTGGCCGGCTGGGGGGAGGTGCTGCGTCATGCCTTTGCCCCTGGGCTGCGGAACCCCCGCAGCCATTTCGGCCTCTACCCGTTCCGCTGGCATCCCGACTGGGAGGATGCCTTCCGAGAGCTGGTGCCTGGGGACGCCCCCCGGTTGCAGGTGGCGCCGGTGCTGGAGCGGCTGGTGTTCCCGCGCTGCCGCACGGCCCTGGTGGCCTGGATCCGCGCTCTGGCGGAGCTCAGCGAGATCCGCTGGCTGGTGCCGGCCCACTACGAGGCACCGGTTCCGTGCACGCCAGAGCGGCTGAGGGAGCTGGCCGATGCCCTGGAGGCCCGGCCCTGGGCTCCCGATCAGGGCAGCTGGTCAACGCTGGCGCGCATCGATCGCACGCTCCTGAAACTGGGACTGGTGCCCTTCGAGCCTGCCCCCTGAGAGGGCCCAGGCTGATGCTGTGGGGCAGCCCCCGCTGATTTCAGAGACGCAGGGGACCGGGATCGGCGTCGAGGTCGTCATCTCCTGTGCCCCCCAGGAGGCTGGCTTCCAGCTCCATGCGCTGCTCCATCTGGCGCAGGAAGTAGCCGGTCATCATCGCCGAGGCCAGCAGTCCCGCCAGATTGTCGCGGCTGGTCTGCACCTTCACCTCGAAGTGATCGGCCGGCAGCATCCCCAGCAGTCCCTGGACGTTGTGGCGGATGATGTCCTGAATCTCGCCACTGGCGGAGCGGGCCACCCGCTGCAGCACATCCGGAGACTGTTCCTGGAGGTACTGGATCAGGGCGTTGCCGCTGATTGCCTCGTTGTCGCTCGTCAGGAACTCAGGGTTGAACATCCTGCCTGTGCGCTGCGTCACGTCAGCACCCTAGTCCAGGCTCCCGGCAGGTCCGGAAGGGCCGCCGATGGGGCCGATCCTGGATGGGGGCCAGTAGCGCCAGACGGCGGTGCCGATCAGATTCCGCTCGTTCAGCGGACCCCAGAGGTGGGAATCGAGGCTGGCGTTGCGGTTGTCGCCCAGCACCAGCAGATGGCCGGGTGGCACGGTGACCTGCTCGAGGCTGTAGTCGATCGGGGCTGCGGCCCAGTCATGCTCCACCGCTGCCCCATTGCGCCACAGGCGGCCGCCGCGCACGGCGATGCGGTCGCCGGGAAGGCCCACCACCCGCTTGATCAGGGCACTGGAGGGGTCGTAGCCGGCCTCCTGCAGGAGCGGCGGTGGGTGGAACACCACCACGCTGCCGAGGGGCAGGGGCCGATGCAGGCGCACCCGCAGCTTCTCCACCAGCACCCGGTCCTCCAGCTGCAGGGCGGGCAGCATCGAGCCCGAGGGAATCCAGCGGGGCTCGATCACGGCCCAGCGCAGCAGCAGGGCCAGCGCCACCCAGGCCAGCAGGGGCACGAGCTGATCACGCAGCGCTGCCCAGCGCCCCTGCGTGGTGGCTCCGGCCGGGTCCGGCGAGGCGTTGTCTGGGGCGGGTGCGCCCAAGCGGAACGGGAAGATGGTCCGACCATCCTGCAGCGCCGCAGGACGGCCCCAGACGATGGCCCCAGAACCGGACGCGCTGCCAGAGGACCAGCCTGAACACCCGCTGGCCGCCGCCAACCTCCGGGCGGCGCTGATCCTTCTCAGCGCCCTGGTGGCAGGGGGTCTGCGCCATCTGGTGCTGGCTCCCGGCAGCCGCTCCGGTCCGCTGGCGGTGGCGGCGGGTCTGCTGCAGCGCCGTGCGGCCGTGGTGCTGCACACGGCCATCGACGAGCGCTCGGCGGCCTTCTTCGCCCTCGGCCTGGGGCGCGCCAGCGGGCGGGCGGCCGCGGTGATCACCACCTCCGGCACGGCGGTGGCCAACCTGTTGCCGGCCGCCGTGGAGGCCGATTTCGGCACGATCCCGCTGTTGCTGTTGAGCGCCGATCGCCCGGCCCGCCTCAAACGCTGCGGGGCCAACCAGACCGTGAACCAGGAGCGGTTCCTGCTCGCCAGTGTGCGCTGGCTGGGGGAAGGGGATCCTGCCGGCCTGGCGGCGATGGACTCCGCCGGACTGCAGCAGCTGGCCCGGCGGGCGCTGGCCCTCTGCGCCGGTGGAGCCGGCTCAGCGCCCGGTGCCGTGCACCTCAATCTGCCCTTCGAGGAGCCCCTGCATGCCGGTGGTGCGGTCTTGGAGGCCCTGGCAAGGGTGCCGCCGGCACCCGGTCCGGATGCCCCGTCCACCACCACCTCCGTTGCGCCACCGCCGATCGGTCTGGGTGGCCTCGACCCCCACCGGCCCGGCCTGGTGGTGGCTGGTCCCTGGCGGGGGCATCCCCAGGCCTGGCCAGGCTTTCTGGCCGCCCTGCGCTGCTGGCAGCAGCGCAGTGGCTGGCCCGTGCTCGCCGACGGCCTCAGCGGTCTGCGGGGCTGTCACGACCTGGCGCTGGTGGCGGGTTACGACCTGATCACCACCCCGCCAGCCGACCTGCTGGCGGACCAGGTGCTGCGCCTCGGGCCCCTGCCGGCCAGCCGCCGCCTGCAGCACCTGCTGCAGCGCTGCGCCGGCCGGCAGCTGCTGATCCGCGAAGGCGACCCCCGCCCTCTCGATCCCCTCGGCTGCTGTCCCGGGCAGTGGTGGGGCGGACTGGAGGCCTGGGTGGAGCAGTTGCCGCCGCCCCAGGCCCAGCCTCCGGTGGCCAACCGGAGCCATGCCGCCGCCTGGCTCCAGACCGACCGCGGCCTGCAGACCTGGCTGAATCAGCAGCTGGCCGGCGGCTCAGGGTCGCCCTGGAGCGAGCCGGCCCTGGTCCGGCTCCTGGCCCGGCTGCTGCCGGCGGAGCTGCCGCTGGTGATCGCCAACAGCTCCCCGGTGCGCGACTGGGAGAGCTTCACCCCTGCGGATGGGCCCTGGCGTCCGATCCATGCCTTCCGCGGTGCCTCGGGCATTGACGGCACCCTGTCGCTGGCCTGCGGTGTGGCCGAGGCGGCCGGCCGGGCCGTGCTGCTCACGGGCGACCTGGCACTCCTGCACGACAGCAACGGCTGGCTCTGGCACCGCCAGCTGCGCGGCCGGCTCACGGTGCTGCTGATCGACAACGGCGGCGGCGGCATCTTCGAGCAGCTGCCCATCAGGCCGCAGCCCGATGGGCAGCTCGACTTCGAGCGTCTGTTCGCCATGCCCCAGGCGGTGGACCAGCTGGCCCTGGCGGCGGCCCATGGTGTGCCCGGCCGGTCGCCGGCCACGGCAGCGGAACTGGAGCGTGATCTGGCCTGGGCCCGTGGGCTGCCCATGGCCCTGCTGCTGCTGCGCAGCGACCGGCGCCGGGACGCGGAGCGTCGCCGCCAGCTGCGCAGAATGGCCCCCGTCCCCGCCTCCCCGCCATGACCGCGGCCCCGCCGGCCTGGCAACCCGTGTCCTGGCAGCAGCTGGGCGCCTATGAGGACATCCGCTTCGAGCGCAGCGATGAGGGCATCGCCCGCATCACCATCGATCGTCCCCACAAGCGCAATGCCTTCCGTCCGCGCACGGTGCAGGAACTGTGCGACGCCTTTTCACGGGTGCGCGACGATCCCCGGCTCGGCGTGGTGCTGTTCACCGGCGCGGGACCGGCGGCCGATGGCGGCTGGGCCTTCTGCGCCGGCGGCGACCAGAGCGTGCGCGGCGCGGGCGGCTACGTGGACGAGGACGGCCTGCCGCGTCTCAACGTGCTGGATCTGCAGCGCCTGATCCGCAGCCTGCCCAAGGTGGTGATCGCCCTGGTGGCCGGGTATGCCATCGGCGGGGGTCAGGTGCTGCACCTGCTCTGCGACCTCTCGATCGCCGCCGACAACGCCCGCTTCGGCCAGACCGGTCCGCGGGTGGGCAGCTTCGACGGCGGCTTCGGGGCCGGTTATCTGGCCCGGGTGGTGGGCCAGCGCAAGGCCCGGGAGATCTGGTTTCTGTGTCGCCAGTACGGCGCAGCCGAGGCCCTGGAGATGGGGCTGGTGAACGCGGTGGTGCCGCTGGAGCAGCTGCAGGACGAAGGTGTGCGCTGGGCGCGGGAGGCGCTGCAGCACAGCCCCACGGCCATCCGTTGCCTCAAGGCTGCCTTCAACGCCGAGACCGATGGACTCGCCGGAATCCAGGAACTGGCCGGACAGGCCACCCACCTCTTCTACCGGACCGAGGAGGGGCAGGAGGGCCGCAACGCCTTCCTGGAGAAGCGCCCACCCGACTTCTCCCCCTATCCCTGGTTACCTTGACCGCGTCGCTGAGAGGATCGCTGGGCCCTGCCATGCCTGGTGCGTTTGCCCCTTTCCTGGGATGTTCGCTGGTGCTGCTCCTCGGGGCGCTGCACCCAGCCGCAGGCACCGCCGCCACCTCAGCGCACTCCCCCACGTCACCGCTCCGTCACACCCCCGCCCTCAGGCCCTATCCCAGCCCGGACCCGTCTACCCCCCCTGGCCGGACTGCGAGTCCCGAGAGAGAGTCCAACCGGGAACTGGTGCTGGATCGCCGGGCCCGCCTGCTGCGTGTGCTGGAATCCGGCCGCGAGCTGAAGCGGTTTCCTGTCGCCGTCGGCCGTCCAGGCTGGGAGACCCCTGTGGGGCAGTTCCGCGTGATCGAGCTGGCGGCCAACCCCACCTGGGAGCATCCGGCTACGGGAGTGCATGTGCCGCCCGGCCCGGACAACCCCCTCGGCAGCCGCTGGATCGGCTTCCATCGTGAATGCGGCTTTCGCCAGGGCTTCAACGGCCAGGAGGTGCTCACGATCGACGGTTGCGTGAGCGCGGGTTTCCACGGCACGCCCCAGCGCGACAGCGTCGGCCGGGCTGTCTCCCATGGCTGCGTGCGGCTCTTCGATGAGCATGTGCGCGAGCTGTTCGAGCTGGTGGAGCTGGGCACGCCGGTCACGGTGCTGCCCTGAATCGGGAGCTCCTGACCCTCACCCCTACAGTTGCGCCCACCTGCGCCTGTGTCGGGATGCGGATCCTGTTTGCCGCCGCCGAGTGCGCACCCCTGATCAAGGTGGGGGGCATGGGTGATGTGGTGGGTTCCCTGCCGCCGGCCCTGGCCCGATTCGGCCATGACGTGCGCACGATCATCCCCGGTTACGGCAAGCTCTGGTCGCGGCTGGTGATCCCCGAGCAGCCCGTGTGGCGTGGCCACACCATGGGCAACGACTTCGCCGTCTTCCAGAGCACCCATCCCACCAGCGGCCTCCCCCTGTATCTGGTGGGCCATCCGGTGTTCGACGCCGAACGCATCTACGGCGGCGAGGACGAGGACTGGCGGTTCACCTTCTTCGCCAGTGCCACCGCCGAGTTCTGCTGGCACCACTGGAAACCCCAGGTGCTGCACTGCCACGACTGGCATACCGGCATGCTGCCCGTGTGGATGCACCAGGACCCGGAGGTGAGCACCGTGTTCACCATTCACAACCTGCGCTACCAGGGCCCCTGGCGCTGGAAGCTCGACAGGATGACCTGGTGCCCCTGGTACATGCAGGGCGACCACACCATGGCGGCGGCCCTGCTCTACGCCGACCGCATCAGTGCGGTGTCGCCAACCTATGCCCAGGAGATCCGCACCGCCGAGTACGGAGAGCGCCTGGAGGGGCTGCTCAACTTCGTGAGCGGCAAGCTGCGCGGAATCCTCAACGGCATCGACACCGAGGCCTGGGATCCCGCCACGGACGCCACCCTGCCGGCGCGCTTCAGTGCCGCCGATCTGACTCCGCGGGAGATCAACAAGCGGGCGCTGCAGGAGCGTTTCGGCCTCACGGTGAATCCCCGCAGCTACCTCATGGGCGTGGTGAGCCGACTGGTGGATCAGAAGGGGGTGGACCTGCTCCTGCAGGTGGCCGATCGGGTGCTGGCCTACACCGACAGCCAGATCGTGGTGCTGGGCACCGGCGATCGGGCCTATGAGTCCGGGCTCTGGCAACTGGCCGCCCGCCACCCGGGCCGTTTCGCCGTGTTCCTCACCTACGACGACGCCCTCTCCCGGCTGATCTACGGCGGCAGCGATGCGTTCCTGATGCCCAGCCGCTTCGAGCCCTGCGGCATCAGCCAGATGCTGGCGATGCGCTACGGCTCAATCCCTGTGGTGCGGCGGGTCGGAGGGCTGGTGGACACCGTGCCCCCCAACGACCCCGGAGCCGAGGGCTGCCAGGGCAGTGGCACCGGTTACGGCTTCGACCGCTACGAGCCGATCGATTTCTACACCGCGATCGTGCGCTCCTGGGAGGCCTACCGCAATCCGCTGGCCTGGGCCCAGTTGCAGCGCCGCGCCATGACCATGGACTTCAGCTGGGACCGTTCCGCCATCGCCTACGAGGCCATGTACCGGGAGGTTTGCGGCGTCAAGGAGCCCACACCCGAACCGGCCGCGGTGGAGCAGTTCTCCCAGGGCCAGGATGCCGATCCCAGCCGCAGGGGTCTGGCTGCCCTGCTCAAGCGCCGCTGAGCGGCTGCCGGTGGCGGATGAGCGGCCGGCGCCTCCACCGGGCAGGGATCTGCCCGCCCCCTATCAGGACCCGTGGCAGCTGCTGGGACGCGACCTGCGGGCGGTGCTGGCCAGTTCGCGCCTGCGCGTGTGGGAACTGGCGCGTCGCAACCGCCAGGGGGATCTGGAGGTACCCGGCTTCTGGCCCCGTGACCTGACCCCCTGGTTCTGGCCGCTGCTGCTTGGCCTGGCCCTGGCGGCCGTGGTGGCGCTGATCCTGCTGGTGCCGCCGCTGGTGCCGGAGCGAGCCGCCCCGTCCGCCCCGCCACCTACATCGCCGGTGGCACCTGTGCTGCCTGACCGGGAGAGCGGCTCCGATCCGCTCGCATCAAGCACACCCGCGACAGCGGAGCCCGGCGATCGGCCGCCGGCCGCCGGCCCAGGCCCTGAGCCCGAGCCAGCTGCGACCCCCGCTGAACCGCTGGCGCCGCCGGTTCCGGTGCTGGATCCCCTGCTGGCGCTGCTCGAGCCGGCGGACC
>JBFLKL010000031.1:0-13095 GCA_040883175.1 Synechococcaceae cyanobacterium
CAGTCGGCCCTCGACGCTGGGGTCGCCATCGTTGCGCCAGATGGCGCGGGAGGTGTCGAAATCGAGCAGCAGCGAAGCCCTCGCCGGCGGGACGCCCGGCAGGAGCAGCCCGAGGAGAAGCCATGACGGTGTTCGCGCACGGTTCCGACCCATGAGCCGCTGCCGGATGCTTCCCGTACCGTACGAAGGGAGGCCTGCCGACGCCCGGCGCCATGTCGCACGAGCCTGGAGCGGATCCCCGAGCCAACGCCCACACCAACTCCGGAGCCAACGGCGGTTGCGTGGTGGCCGTGCGGGAGAGCGTGGTGGACGTGCGTTTCCCCGACCATCTCCCGGATCTGCTGCACGAGCTGGAGGCCGGCCAGCGCGGCGAGGTGGTGCTCGAGGTGGTGTCCCACCTGCACGCCGATGTGGTGCGCACCATCGCCCTGTGCCCCACCTCCGGTCTCTACCGGGGCGCCCCCGTGATCGATCGCGGCCGACCGCTGCGGGTGCCGGTGGGGGAAGCCCTGCTCGGCCGCATGCTCAACGTGTTCGGCGAGACGATCGACGACGGCGGCCCCCTGGGGGATGTCGCCTGGCGGTCGATCCATCAGGCGGCCGTGCCGCTGCGGGAGCAGGTGAACCGGACGGAGATCATCGAGACCGGCATCAAGGCGATCGACCTGCTGGCGCCGCTGGAGCGCGGGGGCAAGGCGGGGCTGTTCGGTGGCGCCGGGGTGGGCAAGACGATCCTGATCACCGAGATGATCCACAACATGGTGATGCAGCACCAGGGGGTGAGCCTGTTCTGCGGCATCGGTGAACGCAGCCGCGAGGGGGAGGAGCTGCACCGGGAGATGGCGGAGACCGGCGTGCTCAAGGACACCGTGCTTGTGTTCGGCCAGATGAACGAACCCCCCGGCGCCCGCTTCCGGGTGGGCCATGCCGCCCTGACGATGGCCGAGTACTTCCGCGATGACGCCCATCGCGACGTGCTGCTGCTGATCGACAACATCTACCGCTTCATCCAGGCGGGCCAGGAGGTGTCCGGACTGATGGGGGAGCTGCCGTCCCGCGTGGGCTACCAGCCCTCGCTGGCATCCGAGCTGGCGGCCCTCGAGGAACGGATCACCAGCACCGGCGGCAACGCGATCACCTCGGTGCAGGCGGTGTATGTGCCGGCCGATGACTTCACCGATCCGGCGGCCGTGCACACCTTCGCCCACCTCTCCGCCTCGATCGTGCTGTCGCGCAAGCGGGCCAGTCAGGGCTTCTATCCCGCCGTGGAGCCGCTGCGCTCCAATTCGGGCCTGATGAGCCGCAGCGTGGCCGGCGACCGCCACTACGCGGTGGCCCTGGCCGTGCGTGAAACCCTGGCCGGCTACGAGGAGATCAAGGACATGATCGCCATGCTCGGCATCGAGGAACTGTCGATCAGCGACCGGCGGATGGTGAACCGGGCCCGCCGGCTGGAGCGGTTCCTCACCCAGCCCTTCCACTCCACCGAGCAGTTCACAGGCAAGACCGGGAAGACCGTGCCCCTCACCGAGACGCTCGAGGGCTGCGAGCGGATCCTGGACGACGAGTTCGCCGATGTGGCGGAGTCGGCGCTCTACATGGTGGGCGGCATCGAGGAGGTGGAGCGCTAGTGGAGCTGCGGATCCTGGTTCCCGGCCGCGAGGTGCTGCGCACGCCGGTCAGCCGCGTGTCCGCCGAGGGCAAGGGCGGCAGCTTCACGCTGCTGCCGCAGCATGTCGACCTGCTCACCGCCCTGGTGCCCGGCATCCTGGAGTACCGCAGCCCCGCCTCGGCGGCGGCCGAGGTGGCCGAGGGCTATGTGGCCATCGACGAAGGTCTGCTGGTGAAGCGGGGCGACGCGGTGGTGATCACGGTGCGGCGGGCCGTGCCCAGTCCCGACCTGGACAGCCTGCGTCCCCGGCTTGAGCAGGACTTTCTGCGCCTTGACGAGAACGAACGCCAGCTCCGGCGGGTGCTCGATCGGCTCGAGTCGAGCTTCATGAAGGGACTGATCGAGCTCGGGGGGGTGGGGTCGTGAGCGGAGCCGCCCCACCCCCGTCCGGCCCCGAGGAGGAACGGGCCTTCCGCGCTGCGGTGGAGGCGCGCCGCCTTCGCCGCCTCAGGGCGCGCGCCGAAGGCGAGCGGAGCGTGTGGAAAGGGCTGGGGGTGTTCGGCATGGTGGGGTGGGCGGTCAGCATCCCCACGCTGCTGGGCGTCGTCCTGGGCCTCTGGATCGATCGCCGCTTTCCCGGCTCCTACTCCTGGACCCTCACCCTGCTCTGCCTCGGCGTCGCCCTCGGTTGCTGGAATGCCTGGACCTGGATCCAGCGCGAGCAGCGCGACGACTGAGCCCCACCCCCGTCGCACGGTTTTCCCACGCCCGGTTTCCCCACCATGGACAGCCCGATCAGCCTTGCCCTCGCCTTCGCCGTCGGCGCCCTGATGGGGGGGCTGTTCTTCACCGGCCTGTGGTTCACGGTGCAGCGCCTGCCGCAGGCCGGCAACCCGCTGCGGCTGATGCTCGGCAGCGCGGCACTGCGGCTGGGGGTGGTGCTGCCCTCGCTGGCCCTGATCGCAGAGGACTCCTGGGGACGGCTGGGCATGGCCTTTCTGGGATTCCTGGCCATGCGCACGCTGCTGATCCTGCGCTGGCGGCCCACCCCGGAAGCCTGAGCGCCCCTTCACGCCCTGAGCACCGACGATGCAGCTGAGCCCCGACTCGATCGTGATCGCCCGCTGGGGACCCTTCCCCCTCAGCGCCACCATCGTGTTCACCTGGCTCACCATGCTGCTGCTGGTGGCGATCGCGGCCCTGATCACCCGCCAGCTCAGCACCGGGCCGAGGATCGGCAACCTGCAGGCGATGCTCGAACTGGTGGTGGAGGGCATCTGCGGCCAGATCCGCGAGGTCACCGGCGAGCCCTGCGAGCCCTATCTGCCGCTGGTGGGCACGCTGTTCCTGTTCATCGTGGTGTCAAACCTGCTGGCACCGGTGCCCGGCTACGAAGCCCCCACCGGTTCGCTCTCCACCACCGTGGCGCTGGCCCTGTGCGTGTTCGTGGCGGTGCCGTTCCACGGCATCAGCCGGCTGGGGCTGATCAGCTATCTGCGCTCCTACCTGCAGCCCACGCCGCTGATGCTTCCCTTCCAGGTGATCGGCGAATTCTCGCGCACGCTGGCACTGGCGATGCGCCTGTTCGGCAACATCATGAGCGGCAACCTGATCACCGCCATCCTGCTCTCGATCGTTCCTCTGTTCGTGCCGGTGGTGATGCAGTTGCTGGGGCTCGTGATCGGCGTGATTCAGGCGTATGTGTTCGCCGTGCTGGCACTGGTCTATATCTCCTCCGCGGCTAGCATCCAGAAGAAGCACCGAGCATCTGCAGACGGAGTCAACCATGAGTGATATCGCCCTGATCGGAATGGCCTCCATCGTGGTCGCCGGTCTCACGATGGCCCTGGGCTCGATCGGTCCCGCCCTGGGCGAGGGCTGGGCCGTGGCCCGCGCCCTCGGCGCCATCGCCCAGCAGCCCGACAAGGCGAACGTGATCACCCGCACCCTGTTCGTGGGCCTGGCGATGGTGGAATCCACAGCCATCTACTGCCTGGTGGTGGCGATGGTGCTGATCTTCGTGAACCCTTTCTGGGTGTATTTCAAGAGCCTTTGAGATGCTTGTTGACTGGTTCATTGTTGTTGCCCAGATCATCAACTTCCTGATCCTCGTGGGCCTGCTCAGGTGGTTCCTCTACAAGCCGGTGCTGTCGGTGATGGGGAAGCGCAGGGCAGGCATCCAGCGCAACTGGCAGGAGGCCAGGCAACGGCAGGAGGAGGCCGAGGCCGAACTCGCCGAACATCGGCGTCTGCGCGAACGGCTGGAGGCCGGGAAGCAGGCCTGGCTCGACGAGGCCCGGAAGGAGGTGCAGGAGGAGCGGCGGCGCACACTCGAACAGATGCGGCACGACCTGCAGGAGCAGCGGCAACGCTGGCGGGAGGATCTGGAGCGGGAGCGGGAGGCCACCCTGGAGCGGATCGGTGCCAGGCTGCTGGAGCAGGTGCAGGCGCTGGCGCGCCGCGCCCTTGCCGATCTGGCCTCGGTGGATCTGGAAGAGCAGGTGATCGCACGGTTTCTCGATCGTCTCGAGCAGCTAGATCCGCAGCGGCGCCAGGCGCTGCTGGGGGCCCTGGACCAGGACGGAGGGGGCGCCAGGCTGCGCACGGGGTTCGGGGTGGGTGACGAGCGGCGGGAGGCGCTGCGCCAGCGGCTGGCCGCATGCCTGCCGTCCCTCGATACCGAAGGCCTGGTGTTCGAGGAGGAGCCGGAGCTGCTCTGCGGGATCGAGCTGCGCACAACCACCGAGGCGATCGGCTGGAGCCTCGAGCAGTACCTCACAGCCCTCGAGCGCAGCCTCTCGGAAGCGATCTCCGGTGCGCCCAGCGATGACGTCGTCCGGGCCGGCGGTGGCTGAGCTGAACCAGCTGGCGGGCCGCAGTTTCGCGCTCTTCCGCGAGGTGCTCCAGGAGCACCGGGCGGAGCTCAGCTTCCGCGAGGTGGGTGTGGTGCGGTCCCTGCGGGCCGCCATCGCCGTGGTGCACGGGCTGGCGGGGGTGAAGGCCAACGAACTGGTGACGTTCCCGTCCCGGTCCCGGGCGCCGGGGGGGCCGCCGCTCCAGGGGGTGGTGTTCAACCTCGACGCCGACGCGGTGAGCGTGGTGCTGCTCGGCCCCGGCCACTGGCTGCGGGCGGGCGACGAAGTGGTGCGCACCGGCCGGGTGATGGACGTGCCGGTGGGCGACGCCCTGCTGGGACGGATGGTGAACGCCCTCGGGGACCCCCTCGACGGCGGCCGTGCACCGGCCACGGTGGAACGCTGGCCGCTGGAGCGTCCGGCGCCGCCCATCATGGCCCGCGCGCCGGTGCGTGAACCGCTGCAGACCGGCTGGAAAGTGGTGGATGCCCTGATCCCGATCGGCAAGGGCCAGCGGGAACTGATCGTGGGCGACCGGCAGACCGGCAAGACCGCCATCGCCGTTGACGCCATCCTCAACCAGAGAGGCAAGGACGTGCTGTGCATCTACTGCGCGATCGGTCAGCGCTCGGCCGCAATCAGCGAGGTGGTGGCCACCCTGCGGCGGGGCGGCGCCCTGGACTACACGATCGTGGTGGTGGCGGCGGGCCACGACTCCCCCGGGCTGCAGGTGTTCAGCCCCTACGCCGCCACCACCATGGGGGAATACTTCGCCGAGCAGGGCCGCGACGTGCTGATCGTCTACGACGATCTCAGCCACCACGCCCATGCCTACCGGGAACTGTCCCTGCTGCTCAGGCGTCCGCCGGGCCGGGAGGCCTATCCCGGCGACATCTTCTATCTGCACTCGCGCTTGCTGGAGCGCTCCACCCACTTCAAGGAGGAGCAGGGGGGTGGCTCGCTCACGGCGTTGCCGATCATCCAGACCCAGGCCGAGAACATCTCCGCCTACATCCCCACCAACCTGATCTCGATCACCGACGGGCAGGTCTATCTCTCGCCCGGACTGATGCGCAAGAGCATCTATCCCGCTGTGGATGTGGGCCGGTCGGTGTCACGGGTGGGGGGCCGGGCGCAGCTGCCGGCCCTGCGCGAGGTGGCCTCACCGCTGCGGCTGAGCTACTCCCAGTTTCAGGAGATGGAGCTGTTCACCCGCTTCGGCACCCAGCTCGACAGCAGCACACGGCACCAGCTCGAGCGCGGTCGCCGCATCCGCCGTGTGCTGCAGCAGCCCCTGCATCGGCCGCTGAGCGTGGCCCGCCAGGTGGTGCTGCTGCATGCGGTGGCCCAGGGACTGCTCGACGCGGTGGCGGAGGAACGCATCACCGCGATCGAGGAGCCCCTGGGCCGCGCCCTGGAGAGCCGTGAGCCGGAGCTTTGCGAACGCATCGAGGCGGGCGAGCCGTTCAGCGGAGCCGACCGCGAACGCCTCGAAGCCGCGATCCGCCGGTTCCTGCGGCAGGAGAACCCGGCGGTGGCGGAGCAGGGCTGATGGCGCAACTCGAGCAGCTGCGCAGCAGCATCCACATGCTTCAGGACCTTCAGGGCGTGGTGCGCACGATGAAGGCCATGGCGCGGGTGGCGGTGCGCCGCTACGAGACGGTGCGGGAATCGCTCCAGGGTTACGGCGCCAATGTGGAGCTGGCCCTGCATGCCTTCCTGCAGGACCGGCGGTTCCAGGCGGGTGCCGAGCTGCCGCCCTTCCTCACCGCCGTGGGCACCGACCCCGGGCGGTTGGGCGTGGTTCTGTTCGGCTCCGACCAGGGCCTGTGCGGCAGCTTCAACGAAACGGTGATGGCCCGTCACCGGCAGCTGCTGCGGGAGCTCGCACCCGAGCCCGGCGCCATCCGCCAGGCCGCGGTGGGCCGGCGCCTCGTTGCCCTGCTGGAGGCGGACGGGGAGGAGGTGGAACGCAGCTTCAACCTGCCCCACGCGGTGGAGGGCACCACCCGTCTGATCCAGGACCTGCTGCACCTGATCGAAGCCTGGCGCCTGGGGGCGGATCCTCCCGATCGGCTGCTGCTGATCCACCATCAGGTGATGGGAACGGCCCGCAGCGAGCCGGTGGTGATGCAGCTGCTGCCGCTCGAGACCACCTGGCTGCGGCAGCTCTGGGAGAGGCCCTGGCAGTCGCGCGCCAGGCCGCTGCTCGTGGGGGAGCCCGCGGAGCTGTTCCGGTCGATCGTGCGGGAGATCATCACCGTGTCGCTGCACCGGGCCGCGATCGAGTCGCTGGCCAGCGAGAACGCGGCCCGCCTGGCGGCCATGCATGGCGCCGAAGGCAATCTGGAGGAACGGCTGGGCGAACTCAACCACGCCTACCGCAGGGAGCGGCAGAACGCCATCACCTCCGAACTGCTGGAAGTGGTGGCCGGGTTCGAGGCGCTGGAACAGGGGGGCTGAAGGAACCGAGGCACACGAACGGTTCGGTGACGCTGCCCTTCCTGCGCTGCTCTGGCTGTCCCCGTGGAAGCGGGATGGCCCGAGGGCCAGGTCGCCGCTGATGGCGGCAGGTTCGCCAGGATGGTCACCTCAGCGCCTGGGCCATGCCCAGGCAACCCGGAACCCGAGAGACCCGTGACGACAACAGTGGCATCGACAACCGAGCCAACGACAACGTTCGCGGAGTTTGCCCAGCGGGCCGACTATTCGCTGCTGGAGTCGCTGCAGGCGGATCCTCAGGCCAGCGGCGATGGCCGCGATCACCGGCCCCGCCAGGTGTTCTCCGGCCATTACGTGCCGGTGACCCCCACGCCGATTCCAGCGCCGGAGTACGTGGCGCACAGCGGAACCCTCTTCGCGGAACTCGGCCTGAGCGAGGCGCTGGCCCACGACGACCAGTTCCGCCGGCTGTTCTCCGGCGACATCAGCGTGGCGCGGGAGCCGATGCGACCGTTCGGCTGGGCGACAGGCTATGCCCTCTCGATCTACGGCACCGAATACATCCAGCAGTGCCCGTTCGGCACCGGCAACGGCTACGGCGATGGTCGGGCCATTTCGGTGTTCGAAGGCGTGTTCAACGGCCGGCGCTGGGAGATGCAGCTGAAGGGCGCTGGCCCGACGCCCTACTGCCGTGGCGCCGATGGACGCGCCGTGCTCCGCTCCAGCGTGCGCGAGTTTCTGGCACAGGAGTTGATGCACGCCCTGGGGGTTCCCACCTCACGCTCGCTGACGCTGTATGTGTCGCGATCAGAGACCATCCGCAGGCCCTGGTATTCCCCGAACTCCAGATCATTCGAGCCCGACATCCTGGTGGACAACCCTGCGGCGATCACAACCCGCGTGGCGCCGTCCTTTCTGCGGGTGGGCCAGCTGGAGCTGTTCGCCCGCCGCGCCCGCAGCCAGGCCCATCCGGATGCCCTGAAGGAGCTGCGGATGATCGTGGCGCACCTGATCGAGCGGAACTACCGGCCGGAGATTGATCCGGGTCTGGATTTCAGCGATCAGGTGGTTGAGCTGGCGGGATTGTTCCGCGGAAGGCTCACGGCACTGGTGGCCAACTGGATGCGCGTCGGCTACTGCCAGGGCAATTTCAACAGCGACAACTGCGCCGCGGGTGGCTTCACCCTCGACTACGGCCCGTTCGGATTCTGCGAACTGTTCGACCCCAGATTTCAGCCCTGGACCGGCGGCGGCGAGCATTTCTGCTTCTTCAACCAGCCGGTGGCAGCAGAAGCCAACTACCAGATGTTCTGGGCCGCCATCCGGCTGCTGCTGGAGGGCAACAGGTCGGCACTGGCGCGGCTGGATCAGATCCGGGAGGGCTTCGCCGAGGCGATGAGCCAGGAGGTCGAGGCCATGTGGGCCAGCAAGCTCGGCCTGAGCAGCTACGACGCCACGCTGGTGAACGAACTGCTGCAGCTGATGGTGCTCTCTAAGGCGGACTACACGATCCTGTTCCGCAGGCTCTCTGGCATCCCCGAGCAACTCTCCACCCTGAAGGGAAGCTTCTACCTGCCCAGCTCGGAAGAGCTCGATGCGCGATGGACGCGGTGGCTGCAACAGTGGAGGGATCGCATCACGGCAGGCGGTGACCTCCAGGCGACATCGGCAGCGATGAAGCGCATCAACCCCAGAGTCACCTGGCGCGAATGGCTGATCGCCCCGGCCTATGAACAGGCGGCGCAGGGTGACACCAGAGCGATCCAGGAACTGCAGGAGGTGTTCAGCCGTCCCTACGACGAGCTCTCCCCTGAGCTGGAGGCGACGTACGACCGTCTGAAGCCGAGGGACTTCTTCAACGCCGGAGGCGTGTCCCACTACAGCTGTTCGTCCTGAGCCGATCAACCCTGAACCCATCCCAGAACGCAGCTCCGGACCCGTTCGCTGATCCCTGTGCCGCCAATCCGGATGCTGTGCTGGAACTGGCGGTGCTGTGGGCCGCATGAGCCATGGGCTCAGGGAGAAAGCCGCCATGCTTCCACGCGGCAGTGATCCAGTACTCAACACGCGCCGAGGCTGGCGCGAATCTTCCTGGCCAGGGGCTCTTTGATCGCGTTGTGTCTTGGGATGGCTTCCTTGACTCCAGTAGCGGGATTGATCCAGATGGAGTGTGAAGCCCTTCCCGTTTCAGATCGCGGCGTTTCATCCGAGATGCAGGGGCATGCGCACGGCATCAGGTGGCAGACCACGGCCGATATCAGCTTCACGATCCTCGAGGAGAAGCTCAATGGCGGCCTGCAGATTCTTACTTGCTTCCTCCATGGTTTCTCCCTGACCGTTGGCGCCGGGAATCTCCAGGCAGATCGCCCAGAAGCCACCCTCCGGAGCAGGCTCGATCACGGCAGTCAGTTCCCCCTTCATCACACCCACCCTGGTTACATCCACCAGTCAACTTAAGTGCAAGAAAGAGTGGTAGCAGCCGGGGAGGTCTCCAGGCGCCCTCTCTTGCGGCGGTGCTCCCCCCTCGTGGCTCTCGCAGCGGGCGAAGCCCAGACACCGGAACGGCTCGGTGACACCCCCGGCCCGGCCTCCCGCGCCTCGTGCTGGATGGTGCTCTGGCTCTCCCAGTGGAACAGCGAAGGCCCGAGGGCCAGGTCGCGGGTGCGGGTGGAGGGGGAGAAGAGGGCTTCGCTTTTGCGCAGGGTGATGAACAGCAGGTCGCACCTTGTGGCCTGGTGCCAGACCACGCCTTCGCGGTGGATCCAGGGGGCGTCGGCGGTAAGGACGCTGTAGCAGCCGTGCACGCGCAGGAGCACCGGCAGGGTCCAGGGCAGGGGGTGGAGCTCCGCTTGCCCTTGGCTGTCAGAGCAACTGCCGGAACTGCTCAGGCGTCTGACCTGCATCACGGGCGATCGCGCCCATGGTGATGGCGCTGCTCATGATCAGGTGGCCTGATTCCCGCACGACGCGATAGCCGAGCTTCTGGAACATCCGCACAGCCTGCTTCTGGCTGATTCCTGGCAGCCGGGGCATTACAAGGCCAGTTCGAGCATTTCCACGCTCTTCACGCCAGCATCCTCGGCCTCCACCTCAAGCCAGAGGGCGATGGCCTCACGGATGTTTGCCAGGGCCTCATCACGGCTCTCCCCCTGGGAATGGCAGCCGGGCAGATCCAGACAGCTCACGGCCCAGCCTTCCTCGGACTCAAGCAGGCGGATGCGGTAGCTCATGGCTGCGGCGAAGTCCTTTGATCCAGTCTGCCCCCCCTCAAACCGCCAACCCCGCCGCTATGCCAAGCAACAGCCTGGTAACCAGGCCGCCGGGATCTGCCGCTCCAGCCACCACTACCGAAAGGGCCCCGCCTTCGGCCACTCGCCTTGGTGACTGTCGTCGTTCAGCCGCTGACCAACCGGTCGTACTCGGCATGACTACCGATCCAGAACCAATGAACGCCGGCATCGGTCGGCAGGCCCAGGGCTCGGTAGTGGAGACCAACCCTCACGCTGTGGAGTCTGCGACCAGCCAGAAGCTTGAACTGCAATGACGGATGAGTGGGATCGGCTTTGAGCGGGGCGAAATTCTTATCAGCGAGAGCCTGGATAGCCGGTGGTAACTACTGATAGCAGCGCCAGAATCTGAGCGATGCTGTGTGCTTCACAGTGGGCGGTGCAGCTGGTTTCGATAGTCGTCATCCGCCTCGGCCAGAAGCGCGTCAAGCTTTCCGGCGGTGGCGTCAGCCTCAAGTTGGCGATCCCAGACGGCTGAATCGAATTCCGCAAACCAGCTTCTGAACTCCGCCAGTGCCGCTGGGTCAAGGGCTTCGACGGCCTGCTCGAGAGATTTCACATCGGCCATGGTCTGTCTTGCGGAGCCAACTCCGGCCAGTCTGACGCGATTCGACTGACGTCGCTTCGGCGCGCCTTCAAACCGCCAACGCCTCCGCTATGCCAAGCAACAGCTGGTGTGCGACACAACAGCCTGGTAACCACGCCGCCGGGATCTCCCGCTCCAGCCGCCAGCGAATCGCCACTCTGGGACAGATCCGCTCGCCCTCATGGCTCTCATAGCGCGCAAACCCCAGGCGCACGAACGGCTCGGTGACGCCGCCCTGCCGGCGCTGCTCCCGCACAAACAGCGGCACCCGTGAGCCACGCGCCTCATGGTGGATGTACCGCTGCCCGGTGGCGGAGGCGGCGGTGGTGGTGCTCTGACTCTCCCAGTGGGACAGCGAAGGCCCGAGGGCCAGGTCGCGGTAGCGGGTGGAGGGGGAGAAGAGGGCTTCGCTTTTGCGCAGGGTGATGAACAGCGGGCCCGTGAATGCCCCACAGCGGTGGGCTGGTGCCAGAGCACGCCCTCTCGGTGGCTGCGGGGGGCGCCGCGCGGGTCGTCGACGGCAGCGAAGCCGCAAGGCTTCTGCGCAGCAGTAGGCGGCGAGCACTTCGGCGCAGGCCTCTTCGCGACAAGTGCGGCCGTGGACGCGCAGCGGCACCGGCAGCGTTCAGGCCAGGGGGGTGGAGGCGGTGACCGGCACGGGCGCACAGGAGCAGCAGCAGCTGACGCAGCTCCTCGCGCCAGGGGCCCACGGCCCAGAGCAGCGCCAGCGCCTCGCCCAGGGCCTCGGGGTCGGGGGGCGTGGGAGCGTCCTGGCCTGTTCTCCAGGGCTTGGCGATGATGAGATCCATGACCACAACCCCGGCCCCTCTGGTGACCCGCGAGGCGCTGCGTGCTTTCACGCGGCAGCTGGTGGAGTGTTACGCCCCCGAGAAGGTGATCCTGTTTGGGTCTTTGGCCCGTGGGGAGGGGTGTTGGGATTCTGATGCCGACATCCTGGTGGTGATGCCCTTTGAGGGGCGCCACCTGGCCAAGATCCGGGACATGCGCCGTCTCTGTCCGGTGCGATTCCCGCTGGATCTGCTGGTACGGCGGCCGGAAGAGGTTGAGGTGCGCTACCGGGGCGGGGATCCGGTCGTGCGCGAAGCGTTCGACCATGGTGAGGTGTTGCATGGCTGAACCCTGGCCGGCCGTTCCCGAATGGATGGCCAAGGCGTAGGACGCTTGGGAAGCCCTGGAAATCCTCCTGTCCAGGAACAGCCCACGCTTGCGAGATTCCGTGGTGTTTCACGCACATCAATGCGTGGAGACGCTGCTCAAAGGCGATCCAGGAACTCCCGCACATCAACCTGAGCCTGCCGCAGCAATCCCGCCGGGGTTCCCACCTTGACCGTCTTGTGCAGCGGAACAACGCAACCGCGACTGCCGGAGCGCATCACCACGTGGCTGCCGTTCTGGCGAACCGCCGCAAAACCCAACCTTTAGGCATGGGCGGGAACGCTGAACATCGTCACGAGCGGATGCCCCTTTACACCAGCGGGGAACTCCTCCAGGTAGAGCGAGGTGGCTTCGCGCAGGTTGGCGATGGCCTCCTCGATGGATTCGCCCTCTGTTGTGGTGCCCGTCTCGGGATTGAAGGCCACATAGCCGCCTTCCTCAGCGGGGGTGAGCACAGCGGTGAGTTCCATCGGCCCTGGTGCGGTGCTCCCAGTCTGACGGCGCGTGGGAGCTGACGCTGCCCCCCCCCTCAAACCGCCAACCCCATCACCGGCAGCCACGCCGCCGGAATCTCCCGCTCCAGCCGCCAGCGAATCGCCAACGGCCGCTCCCCCACATGGCTCTCATACCGCGCGAACCCCAGGCACACGAACGGCGGCTGTAGCGGCCGTGCACGCGCAGCGGCACCGGCAGCGCCCAGGGCAGGGGGTGGAGGCGGTGATCGGCGCGTTCTGCGAGCAGCTCCAGCAGCTGGCGCAGTTCCTGGCGCCAGTCGCCGGCCTGCCAGCGGACGCCACTGGCGGCCGGTGCCAAACAGCTGGACGGTGAGCATCAACCACGTACGCCGCTCGCGTTCGCCCAGGGTGTGCAGTTCCGGCGGGGCGGGAGCGCTCAGGGCGGCGGCGAGGGCGCGCAGGCGATCGGGATCGTCGCCATGCAGCAGCGCGGAGCCGATGGCGCGGCTGAGGCGCTCTTCCTCCGGGTGGGGCGCATCGCAGAGCCAGCCCAGCTCCCGGCGCAGGCCGGTGAAGGAGACGCCGCGAATTCCGTAGACGTCGTCCGGGTCCATGGCCAGGGCTTCCAGCCAATCGGCCAGACCGCTGGATCAGGCATCAGACAGACGAGCGCACTTCCACC
>JBFLKL010000237.1:0-3748 GCA_040883175.1 Synechococcaceae cyanobacterium
GGACGTTCGCTGCCATCGGACCGGGGCGGGATGAGCTCAAACTAACCCTGCAGTTGCGGCGTCACCGGCCAGCCTGGTTACCGTTCGAAGGCAGCCGGGGCTACCACCCGGCCCTGTTCGTTCGGATGAGCCCGTGCCTGCTCCCCCTAACCCCGCGCCCTTCGTGATCCAGTCTTCGATCGCACCGAAGGCGTCACGGTCTGCCTTGAAAGCCACAGCTGGCGTTGCGGCTGTCCTGCTGGTGGCCTGCGGCGGCGCACGGCCCACCACCGCTGCTGTGATGGGTGGTGCCCGGGCTGTTCCCTACGACCAGGCCCTGGTACGGACCCGCAGCGCAGCCACGGCCGTGATCGCCGGCAGCGGCAGCGAGAGCTGTCTGCGGGGCAAGCTCACCAACGCCCTGCTGGCGATGGTGGCCAGCTGCGAGGCGGCCGGAGAGCGCAACGCCCTTTGTGAGCTGTCCAACAGGGCCGTGGTGCAGCCCACCTGGTCGTTTCCCTTTACGCAGGCCACCGCGCGCGAACTGCTGGAGCTGATCAACGCCCAGGACCGCCCCTGAAGCCGCCACCCGGCGGGCCGCTGGGAGAACCACTGGCCCCGCCGCCGCTGCGTGCCGGAGTCGGAGGGTTGCGTGGGCAGAAGCGCATCAGATCCTCACCGGCCCGATCCAGTCGGTCGCGACGCTCGAAGCTGTTCCGCGGGACCACCACCGCCTCCTGGAGGATCGTCCAGAGGGTGTCCTTGCAGATGCCCGGCAGACGGGGATGGTCGATCAGCGGATCGGCCTGAAGCCGGGCCCGGTCACAGTCGTCGGACTGGTTGTCCCGGGCGCAGTTGAAGGTGATCAGCTGCAGTTCGCGCAGCTGGTCCCGGCTGGGATAGGGCGGTTCGGCGGCCCGGACCGCCGGTGCCGCCGCCAGCCCCAGCAGAGCGGTCCAGCTCAGCAGTGCGGCGCTGAGCTGACGGCCCGGCCTGGGATCGCGGCCCTGCTGTGGGCTGCGGGGCGCCGTTGGGGTGGACGGTCGGTGCATGACTGCAGCGGGCCTGGCGGGGGCTTCCATCATTGCCGCTGTGCCGGGGGGCCGGCTGAGCCGCTGGCCCCGCTCAGGCTGGTGATGCCGAGGCGCAGGGGTGCCTGCTGGTGCCGCCAGCTCCGGGCCACCACTGGCCCCAGCCAGGGCGCGCCCATGGCCAGCCCCCGCCGCAGCCAGCCCTGGCGGCGCAGCAGGTTGCCGCGCCGGGTCTCCTCCGCCTGCAGGCGCTGGAGCGTCTCGCTCTCCGGCCGGCGCCGCGCTTCGATCCTGGCCAGCACCCGATCCAGAGCCTCCCCCTCCCCCTCCGAAGCCGGCCCCGCCTGCGCCGCCGGGGGCAGGGCAGCCAGCAATTCCTCGGCTGCTATGCAGGCATCGCGCAGGGCCAGATTGATGCCCTGGGCGCGCACCGGACTCATGGGGTGGGCGGCATCGCCAACCAGCAGCAGCCCGGGGCGCCACCAGCGCTCAGCCTGTCCCACCTCCACCCGCAGCGGCACCGGCTCCTGGAGTGCGCCGGCCGAAGCCCGCAGCCAGGCTGCCAGCCGGGGCGGGCTCTGGGCGGCGAACCGTTCGGCCCAGGGGCGGGTGTCGGCGTCCTGGGCGTGCCGTCGCCTGCCGCCGTGGGCGGGTTGCCTGTCGACCACCCAGCCCAGCTGCACCCCACCGGCGGCACTGTCAAAGGCGCTGAACAGTCCTTCGGGGCCCACCACCGTGGTGAACCAGCCCTCCAGGGGGCTGGGGTCGTGGCCATCCAGCCGGAACCAGAGCAGGTCGATGGGACTGCCGGCACGCCGCAGCGCCAGTTCCGCCAGCTGCCGCAGCCGTGACCCGCGGCCATCGGCTGCGATCACCAGCCGGGCCTCCAGGGCCTGCCCGTCCGCCAGCTGCACGCCCTGCACCCTCCCATCGCGCAGCAGCAGGCCCGTCGCCCGCTGGCCCAGCAGCAGCCGGGCAGAGGGCAGGCTCCGCAGGTCCTTCAGCCACTGACGCAGCAGGACCGGTTGGCTGATGAGGGTGCAGGCCAGGGCCGCCGGCGAGGCTTCCAGCGGTTCGGCCAGCCGGAACAGCTCGCGCTGTTCCAGCACGAAGCGCCAGCCTGCCAGGGTGCGCCGGGGCACGTCTGCAGGCAGAGGCAGCAGGCCCATGGCCTCCAGGGCCGCCAGGCCATGGGGCATCAGGGCTTCCCCCCGGAACTGGCGATCCAGGTGATCCGGGGGGGTCGCCTCGACGAGCGTCACGGCTGCACCGGCCCGAGCCAGACGCAGCGCCAGGCTCGCACCCGCCGGACCTGCTCCCACGATCACGATCGGCAGGCCAGCGGCACCCTGCTCAGAGCTGTGCCGGCTCAACCTGAGACTCCGCAGGCTCTCGGTACGGGAGCCGGTTCAGAGATAGGCGGTGTAGCTGGGATGGGACTGGCCGTCGGGGCAGTTCTGGCCCATCAGTTCACTCTTTTTGGCCAGCAGGTAGTCCACCAGTTCCTGCTGCACGTCCAGCAGTTCGCGGGTGCAGCCCCGGAAGGCTGCCCGGTGGCGGATGTCGTCGTGCCGGGTGTGCAGGTCGCGCAGCATCAGCTGGATCGCGTCCAGGGTGGCGCGCTGGTCGCTTGTGCCGGACGGAGCGGACATCGGGAAGGATTTCCTTGGCAGGCATCCTAGGTGGCGGCCCGGCGGCCGCTGCCGCAGCGTTCCTGGAGGCGTTGCTGTTTGCGCTGCAGCCGCTCGGTGACCCCCAGTTCGGCTCCTTTCCAGAGGCGATCCACCTCGGCGCCGAAGTGTGCGGCGAGCCTGGCGGAATCCATCACCAGCAGGGTTTCGTCGTTGCGGTGTGCCGCCGAAGGGCTCCAGTTGAAGGAGCCGGTGATCACGCGCCGGCGATCGATCACGGCCAGCTTGTGGTGCAGTTTGTCGCCTCCGGAGAGCCGGGGCGTGCCCACCCCAGGGAGTGGCTCGCGCCTCGGACGGTTCTCCGCCTGCACGATGCAGCGATGATCGGGCAGCTCCAACCCCAGCAGGTCGAGCACTTCGCTGAAGAAGCGGTTGGCGAAGCCAGGATCCACCAGCAGACGCACCGCCACGCCCCGATCCTGAAGTGCCCCGACCACGTTGCCGAGCCGCTGGTCGGAGAACACGAACAGGGCCAGATCGAGCTGCTCGCGCGTCTGGTCGAGCAGCTCCTCCAGCAGCCTGAGCCCGTTGCGCTCATCACTGGGGCGGTGGGGCGCGAACAGCACCCCCACCGGGGTGGTGCCCACCCGCACCCAGCGCAGTCCCTCACTGTCCTTGGCCAGGCCGAAGCGACTGTCCGGCGCACCGCCCGGCCCATCCCCCCACAGGCGCTCGAATTCCTCCTGGAACAGCCCCGCCAGCGCGTCGCTCTGCAGCCGCAGCAGGTGGTTGACATTGCCCCTGGTGCTGGGGGCATCGGGGTCGCCATGCATGCCGGAGGCGGTGAAGTTGCTGGAGCCCGTGATCACCTCCCGTCCATCGATGACCACGAATTTGTGGTGCATCAGGCCGCTGCCGGCACTGCCATCGGCGGTGTCGTCGATCAGCGGCACTCCGCCGCGGCGCAGGATGGCCACGGCATCCCCGCCGCCGAGCGCCTCCAGCTGTGCCCGCCGCTGCCGCTCGCGAGGGGAGAGGTCTGCGGGGTGCTGTTCGCTCCACGGGGTGCTGTAGGTGTTCTCCAGCACCACCCGCACGCGCAGGCCC
>JBFLKL010000238.1:0-7619 GCA_040883175.1 Synechococcaceae cyanobacterium
CCGGAATTGACATCGACGACGGTGAGGGCCTCGGTGGGCTCGATGATCACGTACCCGCCGGAGGGCAGATCCACCCGGGGCTTGAGCGCGTCGCGGATGGCCGCGTTGACGCGGTAGTGCTCGAGGATCTCGCCGGGCTCTCCGTGGGCCTCCACCAGCACGTTGGCGTGGTCGACGCCCAGGAAGGCATTGGCCCGTGCCACAGCCCCGGGACTGTCCACCACAACGCGCAGGACCTCAGGGCTGTAGAGGTCGCGCAGCACCCGATGGATGAAGTCTTCGTCGCGATTCAGCAACACCGGCGGTGAGGCCGACTCGGCCGCCGTCTGGATCGCCTCCCATTGGCGCAGGAGTGCCTCGAGATCGTCGATCAGCAGGTCTTCGGGCACACCCTCGGCCTCGGTGCGCACCAGCAGGCCGGCTCCGGGTGGCTTGATCAGCACCCCGAGAGCGCGCAGACGGTTGCGTTCGTGCTCGCCATCGATGCGCCGGGAGATGTTGACCCCCTGGCCATGGGGCTGCAGCACCAGGAACCGCCCCGGCAGGGTGAGATTGCCCGTGAGCCTCGGGCCCTTGGTACCGGTGGGCTCCTTCATGACCTGGACCAGCACCTTCTGCTTCGGTTCGAGCAGCTCGGTGATGCCGGCACCCCCTTTCTTGAGGCGCAGCGGGCCCAGGTCGGTGATGTGAATGAAACCATTCTTCTCGCTCTCGCCAATATTGACGAAAGCGGCATCAATACCTGGGAGAACGTTCTCCACCGTGCCCAGATAGACGTCGCCGATCTGGTAGCGGCCCTGGGCAACAATCAGTTCATCAACACGTTCATCGTTGAGAACTGCGGCGATTCGCAGCTGCTCGGCAATGACGATCTGCTGGGGCATGGGTGAAGGGGATTGACCATCTGGAGCCCGGCCTCGAGAACGGCGGCCCCGGGATCCGGATGGGGGGAGTGTTGGTGTGGGAGGGGGTCAGGCACCGGTGTTCGGCTGCCTCAGAGGATGTGGAACCCAGGGGAACCACGGGGAAAAGGGATCTACGAGGACTTTCACAGCGGCGCGCTGCCGGGAAAGCACGGAAGGCGGGGATTGGCGGCGACGGGGGCTCACCTGGGGAGCGCTGGACGTCAGCAACGGGGTGTGAACCGTGGCGGAATCCGGAGCCGGACGGGACTGAGCTGGGCTGGTGGGATGCTCGCTGGAGATGGCCCTGGGGCATCACCCTGCGGCGAACCACCGGATGCTGGTGGCGCGGGGAGAGCTTGTGGCGCTGCGCGGGGCGGCGAAAAGCTTGCGGCAGACAGCGGTGTCGCCTGGCCTGGACATTAACATGCGGGTCCAGGCGATTCGTGTCGCAGCAGCCCGGGCCGGAGCAGCTCAGATCGCAGCAGCAGAGCGGTGCGTCGGGGATGAACGCAGCGGAGCGTGGCCCCCAGTTCGGCGCCCAGCCAGTGGGCGAGCTGGTCGGGCCGGATGCTGCGGCCAGCCCCGTCCACCTCCGCATCCAGAGCCAGAGCCACCCGGGGCAGCACATCGGCATCAGGGCCATCCCCGTCCAGCAGGCGCAGATCCAGCAGCGCCGGCCGGCACTCGCGCTGCCGGGGCCGCCCCTTCTTGTCGGTGTCCTGCCAGATCAGGCTGCCGCTGGCCAGCAACGCGGCGATCGCCTGGCGCCAGGCCGAGCGCGTGGGGAACGGGGAAGCCTCACAGCCCAGTTCACAGCTCCAGTGAGCCGCCGCCAGTTCCTGGCTGAGGCTGGGGCCAAAGGTGGGCACCAACGCCGCCGAGAGCAGCTGCAGCCCCGGCGGCAGCTCGGCCTGCAGGCGGGCGCGCACCGCCGCGGGAGCCACCGCCTCGGTGAACTCCAGATCGAGCCACTCGCCCGTGCCCTCCACCCCCAGGGGCAGGGGCAGGGCCACCTGCAGCCGCGGCAGCGGGTGGAAACCGCCGCTGAAGCTCACCGGCAACCCCGTGCGGCGCAGGGCACGCTCCAGCAGCCGCAGCAGATCGAGGTGGCTGATCAGGGCCAGGGAGCCGGTCTTGGCGAAGCCGATGCGCAGCCGGCACACCCGCTCGCTGGCAGGCGCCCGCTGGGGCAGGGCCGGCGGCACCTGAGGCGGCGGAATCACCACGTTGTGGCCCAGCTCCGGGCCGCAGACGCCGCAGCTGCTGCAGCCGTCGAAGGAACAGTCGGGCACCACCACGGCCGCCAGGGCCCGCTGCAGATCCTCGGCCAGCCAGCGCTTGTCGAGCCCCGCATCGATGTGGTCCCAGGGCAGGGGCTGGCCACAGAAGACAGCCAGATCCGGGGCCTCCATCACCTCAACCGCACTCCAGGCGCCCAGCTCCAGCGCGCGGTAGCGGCCGCCCAGCCCGGCGGCCTCGATCGCGCCGGTCCAGGCGGCGTGGCTGCGATCGGCGGATTCGAACCAGGCGTCCATGCCGGCGCCGGCCCGCCAGGCAGCTTCGATCACCGGCGCAAGACGGCGGTCGCCCCGGCCGATGAAGTCTTCGATCGCCGAGAGGCGCACATCGGTGAAGTTGGTCTTGATGCCGCGCAGATGGCGCAGGGCGCTGCGCAGCAGCAGCTGGCGGCGCCGGAATTCCTCCGTGCTCACGCTGTGCCACTGGAAGGGCGTGTGGGGCTTGGGCGTGAAGTTGGAGATCGTGAGATTGAGCTCCAGCCGGCCCAGATCGCGACACTGCTGCTGAAGCGATCCGCAGGTTGCGGCGATGCCGAGCACGTCGGCGTCGGTTTCGCCGGGCAGGCCGATCATGAAGTAGAGCTTCACCTTGTGGTAGCCGCTCTCCATGGCCGTGCGGATGCCGGCCAGCAGTTCGGCGTCCGAGAGCCCCTTGTTGACGATGTCCCGCAGGCGCTGGGTGCCGGCCTCCGGCGCGAAGGTGAGGCCGCCCCTGCGGGTGCCGCCGAGGATGTGGGCGATGTTCCGGTCGAAGCGGTCCACCCGCTGGCTGGGCAGGGTGAGGGTCACGTTCCTGTCGGCCAGGCGGTTGCGCAGCTCCACGCCCACCGCCGGCAGGGCCAGGTAGTCGGAACAGCTGAGCGAGAGCAGGGAGAAATCGCTGTAGCCGGTGCGGCGCATGCCCTCCTCCACCGCCTCCACCACGGCCTCGGGCTCCACGTCGCGGGCGGGGCGGGTGAGCATGCCGGGCTGGCAGAAGCGGCAGCCGCGGGTGCAGCCGCGACGGATCTCCACCGTGAGCCGGTCGTGCACCGTTTCGATGTGTGGCACCAGGCCCATGGCGTAGTGGGGCATGGGCGTGGCGGTGCGCCGCTGGATGCGTGCCGGCAGGCCGGGCTCGAGGGGCTCGATGGTGACGCCGTCGGCCCCGGGGCCGTAGAGGGACGGCACATACACCCCCGGCACCAGGGCCAGATCGCGCAGCAGCGCCCGGCGGCAGAGGCCGGCGGCGCGCGCCTCGGCCACCACCAGGCCGATCTCGGGGAGCATCTCCTCGCCGTCGCCGAGGGCGATGAAGTCGAAGAAAGCGGTGAAGGGCTCGGGGTTGCTGGTGGCGGTTGGGCCGCCGGCGAAGATCAGCGGCGGCGCCGCCGGGTGGCCGAGGGGCAGGTCGCCGCGATCGGCCGCGCGCAGGGGGATCCCGGCCAGATCCAGCATCTCCAGGATGTTGGTGCCGCCCAGCTCATAGCTGAGCGAGAAGCCGAGGATGTCGAAGGTCGCCAGGGGCCGGCGGCTCTCCACCGCGAACAGGGGTGCCCCGCGCTCGCGCAGGCGCACCGCCAGGTCGGGCGCCGGCAGGTAGCAGCGGTCGCACAGCTGGCCGGGAACGGAATTCAGGATCGAATAGAGAATGATGTGGCCGCTGTTGCTGGCCCCCACCTCGTAGACCTCGGGGTAGGTGAGCGCCCAGCGCACCCCGGCCGCCCGCCAGTCGGCGTCCCAGTCCCGCTGCTGCACGCCGAGCTCGTTGCCCAGGTAGCGGGCCGGTTTGCTGATGCCCAGGTCCACCAGGGCGTCGAAATCCACGGGGACAGCCGCGGGGGCAGAGGGCATGGACGACACCGGAGGCACGCACCGATGGTATGGAGCCTGGCCAGCCCGCAGGTCGGCGGGCGCCATAGCAGGATGCCGCCAACGATTCCAGCGCGACTGTGGTCCAGGTCAACGGCAACTACCTCAAGCTCAAGGCGGGCTATCTGTTTCCGGAGATCGCACGGCGGGTGAAGACCTTCAGCGAAGCCAACCCACAGGCCCCGATCATCCGCCTGGGCATCGGCGATGTCACCGAGCCCCTGCCGGAGGCCTGCCGCAGCGCCATGAAAGCGGCCATCGATGAGATGGGCAGCCGCGAGGGCTTCCATGGCTACGGCCCCGAGCAGGGCTACCTCTGGCTGCGGGAAGCGATCGCCAGGCACGACTTCCAGGCCCGCGGCTGCGCCATCTCCGCCGAGGAGATCTTCGTGTCGGACGGCAGCAAGTGCGACAGCGCCAACATCCTCGACATCCTCGGCCCGGACAACCGCATCGCCGTGACTGATCCGGTGTATCCGGTGTATGTGGACAGCAACGTGATGGCGGGCCGCACCGGCGAGGCCGATGACGACGGCCGCTACGGCGGGCTCACCTATCTGCCGATCAGCGCCGAGAACGGCTTCAGCGCCCAGATCCCTGCGGAGAGGGTGGACCTGATCTATCTCTGCTTCCCCAACAACCCCACCGGCGCGGTGGCCACCCGTCAGCAGCTGCAGGCCTGGGTGGACTACGCCCGGGCCAACGCCGCACTGATCCTGTTCGACGCCGCCTACGAAGCGTTCATCCAGGATCCGGAGCTGCCCCACTCCATCTACGAGATCGAGGGGGCACGGGAGTGCGCGATCGAATTCCGCTCCTTCTCCAAGAACGCCGGCTTCACCGGCACCCGCTGCGCCCTCACCGTGGTGCCGCGCGGCCTGATGGGCACCGCCGCCAATGGCGAACGGGTGGAACTGTGGGGCCTGTGGAACCGCCGCCAGTGCACCAAGTTCAACGGCGTGAGCTACATC
This sequence comes from Synechococcaceae cyanobacterium, assembly GCA_040883175.1. Lineage (GTDB taxonomy): Bacteria > Cyanobacteriota > Cyanobacteriia > PCC-6307 > Cyanobiaceae > NIES-981. The sequence continues at coordinate 5,026 of JBFLKL010000238.1, forward strand.
GTGCAGCGCGGTGCCGAGGCGGTGTACTCCCCTGAGGGCCAGGCCCAGGTGAAGGAGCTGATCGCCTTCTACATGGAGAACGCCGCGATCATCCGCCGCGAGCTGAGCGCTGCGGGCATCGCGGTGTACGGCGGAGAGCATGCCCCCTACGTGTGGCTGCAGACTCCGGCCGGGCTCGACTCCTGGGGGTTCTTCGACCACCTGCTCACCAAGGCGCACGTGGTGGGCACCCCCGGCAGCGGCTTCGGCGCCGCCGGCGAGGGCTATTTCCGCCTCTCGGCCTTCAACAGCCGCGCCAACGTGGACGAGGCCATGCGCCGCGTCCGCGCCCTTTAATGGAGGCGCTGTCATGTCAGCTGTGGCCATGACCACCCGACCCACAGCCACCCAGGCCCCGAGCCGCGAAGGCGGTGCGGCGGTGATGGAGAAAGCTCCTGAACGGGTGCGCAAGCCCTCCCCCCGCTACAGGGTGCTGCTCCACAACGACCCGGTGAACACCATGGAATACGTGGTGACCACCCTGCGGCAGGTGGTGCCGGCCCTGAGTGAGCAGGACGCCATTGCCGTGATGCTCGAGGCCCACAACACCGGCGTGGGTCTGGTGATCGTGTGTGACCTGGAACCGGCGGAGTTCTACTGCGAAACGCTCAAGGCCAAGGGGCTGACCAGCACCCTGGAACCCGAGAGCTGATGACTCCCGGCGGGGAGTCCGGCTGCGGCGGGCCCCACTGGCTCAGCACCCTGCTCTACGTCCCCCTGCTGCTGGCCGGCGGGTGGGTTCTGGCACGGCCCCTGGCCCTGCTGGCGCCGGGTTGGAGGCCAGATCAGCTGGATCTGGCCGGGCTGGTGCTGGCGCTGCTGCTGCTGCTGGCCAGCCTCCCCTGGCGGATCCGTCACTGCTGGGGCCTGGAGGATCCCTGGCTCCAGCTGGGGCTGCTGAGGCCCCGGAACCAGGCGATCAGCAGCGGGCTGCGGGGGCTGGGGATCGCCAGCCTGCTCCTGCTGGCGGTGACCTCCAGCCTGCTGCTCAGCAGCCAGGCCCACTGGCTGTGGAGGCTTGACGCCGGCATGGCGTTGAACGCTGTGGTGCTCGGGCTGGGGGTGGGACTCGCCGAGGAGCTGCTGTTCCGCGGCTGGCTCTGGGGCGAACTGGCGCAGGGCCGGGCCCGCCACCGGGCCCTGCTGCTGCAGGCTCTGATCTTCGCGCTCGTGCACCCCTGGTTCCGGGCGGGGGGACTGCTGGCGCCGCTGCTGCTGGGCGGGCTGCTGCTGCTGGGGCTGGCCCTGGCCAACGCGCGCCTGCTGGACGGAGGCTGCCTGTGGGGAGCCATCGGGCTGCACGGCGGCCTGGTGGGCGGCTGGTTCGTGGTGCAGCACGGTCTTGTGGCCATCGCTCCGGAGGCGCCCGGCTGGTGGGTGGGGCCCGGCAGCGGCGATGTGAACCCGATCGGCGGGCTGAGCGGATTCACAGCCCTGGCCGTCCTGGTGATCGCTCAGCGCACGGCGTTGGCCAGGGCCCGGCGGCCCTCCACCGGGGCGTGAAGCGCATCCTCGAGCGGGGCGAGGCCGTAGTCGCGCTCGAGCAGATCCATCACCGTACGGCCGAAATCGCCGGGATTGCGATCAAATGCCTCCAGGCAGATGCGGCCGAAGGTGCTGCCCATGGGCTCGGGATTCCAGAGCGTCTTGCGGGCCGCCCACGGCATCATGCTCATCGGGTTGTAGCCCGGCTTGATCAGTCCCTGGTCGAAGCCGTACTGCTCCAGGTGGGTGTGTGGCTGCAGACCGATGAAGAAGATCGCCGGCTCCACCTTGTCGGCGCCGAAGATGCGCTCGAGTTCGCGGTGATAAGCCACGGTCTGGCGGATCGTCTCGGGCCGTTCGTCGATGACGTTGAATGAATAGTTCACCGAAACATGGTGGCGGAAGCCAGCCCGCGCCAGAAGTCGGCAGTTCTCCAGCACCGTGCGCAGGTTGTAGCCCATGCGCATCTTGCGCACGAGTTCCTGGGAACCGGAGGTGATGCCGATCTCGAAATACTCCATGCCGGTGGCCACCATCAGCTCGGCCAGCTCGGCATCGAGGTTGTCGGCGCGGATGTAGGCGGCCCAGCGGATATCCGTCCAACCCTGGGCAAGGATGGCTCGCAGCAGGGCCTTGGCATCCTCGATGTAGCGGCGAGCCGGGATGAACTGGGCATCGGTGAACCAGAAACCGCGCACGCCGCGCCCGTAGAGCTGGCGCATCTCGGCGATCACCTCGTCCACTGGGTTCACCCGCACCGCCTTGCCCTCCACCACCGTGTAGACGCAATAGCAGCAGTTGTGGGGACAGCCGCGCTTGGTCTGGACGCCCACGTAGAAATCGCCCCCCTCCAGATACCACTCCAGCTGGGGCCAGATCCGGGCGATGTAGGCGTAGTCGCAGGCGGTTTTCTCCATCCCCGCCGGCTGCTCGTGGATCAGGCCCGGCCGCGGCGCCTCGCCGGCCACGAAGCAGCGTTCAGCGGCGATCGGCTGGTCGCGGATGAGCTTCTCCAGCAGCGTCTCCCCTTCCCCCACCGACACCACCGTGCCCTGGGGAAGCCTGCGACC
>JBFLKL010000032.1:0-4461 GCA_040883175.1 Synechococcaceae cyanobacterium
CGCCGGCTCAACGACACGATCACGCTGGTGGTGGTGGAGCCCGACCCCCAGGCCGGCCGCTGGCGCTTCACCGAACCGTTCGAGGGCTGCGACACCCTGGCCCAGCTCTATGGACGCTGCGGCGCGCCGGCCGGTACCCGCGCCACGGTGCCGCTGCTCTATGCCCCCCGGCGCCGGCAGGTGGTGGTGGGCGAAAGTGCCCGCCTGATCGAACTGCTCAACCGCTGGCCATCGGCCTCCGGCCTCGACCTCGACCCCCCCGAGCAGCGCCAGGCCACGACCGCCTGGCGCCAGCGGCTGCAGGACAGCGTCAACGACGGCGTCTACCGCTGCGGCTTCGCCCGCCATCAGGCGGCCTACGACGCCGCCGAAGCGGCCCTGTTCGCCTCCCTGGAGGCGGCCGAGGAGCAGCTCGCCGACCCCGGCAACGGCCGCAGGGCCGGCACGGCCTGGCTGAGCGGACCCAGGCCGAGCCTGGCCGACGTGCAGCTGTTCCCCACCCTCATCCGGCTGGAGCTGGTCTACGCGCCCCTGTTCGGCGTCAGCCGGCGGCCCCTCTGGCAACTGCCGGCCCTGTGGGCCTGGCGGTCCCGCTTCCACCAGCTCCCCGGAGTGGCGGACACCTGCTGGCCCGAGGCCTGGCGCCGCGACTACTTCGGCGCCCTGTTCCCCCTGCACCCCTCCGGCATCGTTCCGGCGGGCCCGCCCCTGGCCACACTGGTGGGGAGCTCTCCCCCCGCGCCAGGCGATGCAGGACCCGATCCAGACGCCGGCGGCTGATCCGCCGGCTCCGGCCCACAGCGATCCCGTGCACCAGGGGGTCTACGGCCCGTTCACGATCACGGCGAGGGACCGTCGCGAGGTGCTGGCCTACCGGCTGTGTCTGCTGGTTGCCGCCCTGGCCCAACTGGCCCTGCTTGCCCAGTGGCACTGGCTGGGCGGGGAGCACCTCTGGCCCTGGCTGCTGCCCCTGGCCGGCGGCCTGGGTCTGGCCCTGCGCTGGATCCACATCTACCTGCGCCCCCTGCACAGGGCCCTGCAGGCCTTCTGGCTGCTGGGCTGCGCCGGGCTGGTGGCCCTCGCGCTGCAGGCAGGCCCCGGGGCCATGGCGGCCACCCTGGAGTCGGACGGCCGCTGGGTCTGGGCGATCGGTCCGCTGTTCGCCGCCCTGGCAGGCATCGGCTTCAAGGAGTTCTTCTGTTTCCGCCGCCCCGAGGCCATCGGCGTGACCCTGCTGCTGCCGGCGGCCCTGCTCGGTCACCTCAGCGGCCTCCTGGAGCCGGCGCTGGTGGGCCGGCTGCTCGCCCTGGAGGCGGCGGCGCTGGTGCTGCTCTGCCTGCGCAAGTTCCCCATGCCGGCAGCGGCCGACGTGGGCGACAAGAGCGTGTTTGCTTACCTGGACACCCAGCGCCAGAGCGCCGCCGCGTGAGCCTGATCAGCCTGGTGGGAGTCCGCAAGGACTTCGGCATCCGCACCCTGTTCGACAACCTCGACCTGCATGTGGAGCCGCGTGAGCGGCTGGGGCTGATCGGTCCCAACGGCGCCGGCAAGAGCACCCTGCTGCGCATCCTGGCCGGCGAGGAGCCCCCGGGGGCCGGCAGCCGGCGGACGGCCCCGGGGGCCCGGATCGTGCTGGTGAGCCAGGCCCCGCGGCTGGACCCGGAGCGCACGGTGCTGGAGCAGGTGTTCGCCGGCAGCGGCGAGAAGCGTGATCTGCTCGGGCGCTACACGGCCGTGAGCGAGGCCCTGGCCCTGGCCCACCGGCGCGGCGAGGACGACAGCGCCCTGCTGGCGGAACTGAACGAGCTCAGCGTCCGCATGGACCAGAGCCAGGCCTGGGGCCTGGAGCAGCAGATCCGCGAGGTGCTGGATCGCCTCGGCGTGCAGGAGGTGCACCGCCGCGTGGGAGACCTGTCCGGCGGCTACCAGCGGCGCCTGGCCCTGGCGGCGGCCCTGGTGGCGGAGCCCGACGTGCTGCTCCTCGATGAACCCACCAACCACCTCGACGCCGATGGCGTGCAGTGGCTGCAGGGTTATCTGGGCCGCTTCCCCGGTGCCCTGGTGCTGGTGACCCACGACCGCTACGTGCTCGACCAGCTCAGCGAGCGGATCGTGGCGGTGGATCGCGGTGAGGCCCGCGCCTATGCGGGCAACTACGCCACCTACCTGGCCCGCCAGGCCCAGGAGGAGGAGGCCGCCGCCGCCGGCGAGGCCCGGCTGAAGGGCGTGCTGCGGCGGGAACTGGAGTGGCTGCGGCGGGGCCCCCAGGCCCGCAGCACCAAGCAGAAGGCGCGCATCCAGCGCATCGAGGCGCTGCAGGAGGTGCCACGGCGCCAGCAGCGGGGCCAGCTGAGCCTGGCCAGCACCGGCCGGCGGCTGGGGAAGCGGGCGATCGAGGCCGAGGCGCTGACGCTGTGGACCAGCCCCGAGACCCGCCGCTCCGGCTCCGCGCCGCTGATCAGCGACTTCAGCTACGACTTCAGCCCCGAGGACCGGGTGGGGATCATCGGCCCCAACGGCAGCGGCAAGAGCAGCCTGCTCAACCTGATCGCCGCCGCGGCCAGGCCCGGCGGCCCGGGGAGTGGGGCGGCTCCCAGCCACAGCGGCAGGCTGGAGCTGGGCAGCACCGTGAACCTGGCCTACTTCGACCAGCACAGCCATGTGCTCGAGAGTGCCCGCGATGCCGCCGGGCGCCAGCGGCGGGTGATTGATCTGGTGCAGGAGGCCGCCAGCACGGTGGAGATCGAGGGCAGCGTGCTCAGCGCCTCCCAGCTGCTGGAGCGGTTTCTGTTTCCGCCGGCCCAGCAACACCAGCCGGTCAGCCGGCTGTCAGGGGGTGAGCGCCGCCGGCTGCACCTCTGCCGGCTGCTGATCAGTGCCCCGAATGTGCTGCTGCTGGATGAGCCCACCAACGACCTCGACGTGCAGACCCTGACGGTGCTGGAGGACTTTCTGGAGGACTTCCGCGGCTGCGTGCTGGTCGTGTCCCACGACCGCTACTTCCTCGATCGCACGGTGGACAGGCTGTTCGTGGTGCGGGACGGCCGGCTGGAGCGCTTTGAGGGCAACTACAGCGCCTATCTGGAGCAGCGGCGTGCAACCGGTCAACCCGCCGCCAGCCTGGGCACGCCACCGACCACGCCGCCAGCGCGGCAGCGGCCGTCGGAGCACGGTGCCAGGCCCCGCAGGCGCAGTTTCGGCGAGCGACGGGAGCTGGCCCGCCTGGAGAACGAGCTGGCGGACTGGGAGGAGCGGCGCCGGCAACTGGAAGCCCTGCTGGCCGCGGGCGGCAGCGACTACACCGCCCTGCAGGAGATGACCCGCGAACTGGCGGGACTGAGTGAGCGGATCGTGGCGGGCGAAGAGCGCTGGCTGGAACTGAGCGAACTGCCCGACTGAGGGTCCCACTGATCAGCTGGACTGATCGCGCCGAATCAGGGGCCTGATCAGCAGCTGCCCAAAAAGCCCCGCGTGGTCCTGACCACACCCGTATGGTGGGCCCGGACGAGCATCACCCCCCCTGGGGTGTCAACGCATGAACTCCATCGACGAGCACATTCAGAAGGACAAGAGCGAAATCGAGGCTGCCCGCGCCGCCGGTGATGAGGGCAAGGTGCGTCACCTCGAAGACGAGCTCAAGGGCCTGGAGGAGTACAAGCAGCACCACCCCGAGGACAACCACGATCCCAGCCCGCTGGAGGTGTACTGCGACATGAACCCGGAAGCCCCCGAGTGCCGGGTTTATGACGACTGAGCCGTCCCTGAGCTCACGGTCCCTGGCTCTGGCCCCCCCGTCTCGGGGAGCACCGCTGCAGCGCCTGCCTGCGCCCCACGTTCGCCCAGGCCCAGCTTCTCCCACACCACCGCCAGAAGACGGTTGAGATTGGCCGATGTGGCCGCGGAAACCGCAACCACGGTTCCGCCGCAGTGCCCCTCCAGGGCGGCGATTCTCTCGGCAAGCTCGGCCGGATCGAGCAGCTCGATCTTGTTGAGCACAGGTATCCGTGGCCTGTCCATCAGGCCGTGGCCATAGGCCTGCAGTTCCTGCTCCACCACCTCAACGTCCTCCAGCACCGATCCTGAGGAGGCATCCACTAGGTGGATCAGCAGCCTGGTGCGTTCGATGTGACGCAGGAACTCATGGCCCAGACCCGCGCCCTGGGCGGCACCGGCGATCAGCCCCGGGATATCCGCGAACACCGTTCCATCGCCACTGGGCCGGCGCACCACTCCCAGGTTGGGCACGAGGGTGGTGAACGGATAGTCGGCGATGCGCGGGCGGGCGGCGCTGAGCACGGAAATCAGGGTGCTCTTGCCGGCATTGGGCAGTCCGATGATGCCCACCTCCGCCAGAAGCTTGAGTTCCAGCTGCAGCAGCCACTCCTCCCCCTCCCGGCCCTCGGTGGCCTTCTCGGGGGCCCGGTTGCGGTTGCTGAGGTAGTGGGCATTGCCGAGGCCGCC
>JBFLKL010000239.1:0-6467 GCA_040883175.1 Synechococcaceae cyanobacterium
CCGATCAGATCCCGCAGCGCCACCAGCTCCCGGTAGAGACCGGCCCGGCCGTAGGGGGGCACGTTGTGGGAGATCAGCACCCCGTAGCCGCGCCGTTTGGCCAGCATCGACTCGGACGGGTTGTTGGCCGCATACACATAGAGATGCGGCAGATCGCCCAGCAGGAGGTCGGGCCAGGAGTAGCCGGTGTTGCCCAGGGGCGAGCCCGGCAGCCATTCCACCGTGCCGTGCATGCCGAAATGCAGCACAGCGTGGGCCTTCAGCTGCCGCTGCAACCACAGGTAGAAGGCGGCGTACTGGGGGTGGGGCGTGAGGTCGCGCTCATACATCAGCCGCATCGGATCGCCCGCCACTCCCAGGGGCGGCTGCACGGCGATCCAGACGTTGCCGAGCCGCACACCGCCCAGCAGGAAGCGATCCCCCAGGGTGCGGATGCCGGTGGCGGTGAGCGGGCCCCACTGGCGCTCGATGCGGCGGCTGTGCAGGGGCCCGAGCCACTGGCGCAGGTCGTCGGCGCTGACGCTGGCCAGCGGCGACTCCTCGTACCTCTCCCCTGGCGGGATGCGGCTCAGCCAGGCCTCATCGGCCTCCTTCACCCGCCGCACCAGCTCCTCACCATCGGCGGGCCAGTCAGCCGGATCGCCCAGGTCGTACCCCTCGCTGCGCAGTGCCTCCAGCAGGCTCATCAGCGAGGCCGGCACGTTCAGCAGCGCCGCCGTGCCGGTGGCCCCGTAGCCCGGCGGGAAGCCGTAGAGCACCACCGCCAGCCGGCGCTGGGCGGCGGGTGTGCGGCGCAGGCGGATCCAGGCATTGAGGCGGCCGGTGAGCCGCCGCAGCCGCTCCGGCACCAGCAGGATGCGATCCCCCACCAGGCCGCCCAGGGGCACCGGGTCGATGGCCCCATCCAGCTCCGGCAGGGCGAACAGCACCACGCTCTGCAGCCCGCCGATGCCCTGGCGGCACCAGGAGTGGATGTCCTGGATCAGCAGCGGCGCCGCCACCACGTAGGGCACGTTCTTGGAGCGCAGGATGCGCTGGGCCACCTCCTCGCGCCGGCCCGCCTCCATCGAGCCGGCCGGTCCACCCACCAGGGGAAACCCGATCGTGGACACGATCGCCTCCACCGCCACGGCCTGGCGGCGCTGAGCAGAAGGCTGCTCGCTGGCGCTGGTCATCCAGTCGCGCACCGCCATGTGCCCCTCCACGCCGTTGATGAACACCGGCAGCGGCACCAGCTCCGCCGTCTCGAAGGCGCGGATCAGCTCGTCGATGTAGGGCTGGCCTGTGATCACATGCTTGCGGTAGAGCAGCAGGCCCACCACCGGCCAGTGCTCACGCTCCGGGCGGCTGGCAGGACGGGTGCGCTGGAACCAGGTCAGGTAGTCCCGGGGCTGGTTGAACACACCGTCGTGATCGGGATGGATCAGCCCCATCGCCGGGGTGGACCGGGGGGGTGGGATGGGCCCGGGGCGAAGGCCCAGACAGTGGCGGGCGAGGTAGAGAAACAACGCCATGACGTTGTCCCCCCCGCCGGCATTCCAGTAGCCGTAGAGCACCAGCCAGTGGCGCAGATCCTGGGCCCGGCGGGAGGGCAGGAGCCGCAGCAGCTTCGGCCCCACCTTGAGAAAGCCCACGTAGGCCGCCAGGCGGTCCTCCTCCCGGCCGCTGCCGAACTTGTCCAGCAGGGCCCGTACCGGCCTGGGCATGCCCCCTGACCCGGAGCTGATCGCAAAGCGGCCGAGCCGCGTCAGCGCCATCAGCTCGAGGGACGACTCGAACACCAGCCGCACGGGGATCTCGGCCGCCCGCTGGCCGAGCCACTCCACCTGATCGAAATCGAACAGCAGGCTGGCGAACAGAGCATCGGCAGCTTCAAGGGCCCCTTCCAGTTCTGCGCTGCGCTCCCTGAGGTCCTGGTCGCTGAAGATGAGGATCTCCAGTCCGGGACACTGGTCCATCGCCCGTGCCGCCGCCTGGCGGTAGAGGGCGGCGTTGAACACTTCGAATCCGGCGATCAGCACCACGCGCCGACGCTGCCGGGACGGCTCGCTGGCGCTGGCCTGTGCCGTGCCGACGTTTCTTTTCGCGCTGCCGATCGCCATGGCCGGCCGCTCCTCTGCTCCCATTGTGGTGCTGGATCGGGGCCCCCACCAACCTGTCTGATCAGGCGGATCGATCACGCACACCGGCCCTTCCAGGTCGACCAGCCGCAACGGGAGGCGGACCGTCAGGCCAGGGCGCCATCCTGAGTTCTCGCGGCAGCTGCGTTAGAACCCCGGAACCACCGGGACACCGTCATGCCGTTGTTGATGGCTGCACTGCAAAGGTTCTTGATGGCGGGCTGCTGCCTGGCCCTGCTGTTCACCGGGGTGCCGGCGGCGCGGGCGGAATTCAGTCTTCCGCCCCTGCCCTACCAGGTCGATGCCCTGGAACCGGCCATCGATGCGCGCACGATGGAGATCCACCACGACCGTCACCATGGCGGCTATGTGGCCAAGCTCAACGCGGCCCTGGCGGAGAGACCGGAACTGGCGGATCTCTCGCTCGATGCGCTGCAGGCCCGCGCCCGGCGGCTGCCTGAGGCGGTGCGCAACAACGCTGGTGGCCACTGGAATCACAGCCAGTTCTGGACCGCCATGGCTGCTCCGGGCAGCGGCGGCGCTCCCTCAGAGGAGCTGCTGGAGGCCATCAACGCCGGTTTCGGATCCCTGGAGGCCCTGCAGGAGCAGTTCAGCGAAGCCGCCGCCACCCGCTTCGGCTCCGGCTGGGCCTGGCTGATCCTCCGGCCCGGCGGCGAGCTGGCGATCACCAGCACCGCCAACCAGGACAACCCCCTGATGAACCTCCGTGGCGTCGAGCGGGGCACTCCGCTGCTCGGACTGGACGTGTGGGAGCACGCCTACTACCTCAGCTATCAGAACCGCCGGCCCGACTACATCCGCTCCTGGTGGCCGCTGGTGAACTGGAGTGAGGTGAACCGCCGCTACGCCGAGGCTGCGGGATTCAGCCCTCGAACTCCCGACGGGGAGCGCTGACGCCGACCGGTTCGCTGCCCTTGATGTAGGCCAGCATGGTGTCGGCATCAGAGGTCTCGAATGGATCCACCGGGCAGTTGTCGCCGAACTCAGGCTCCAGGAACACCTTCTGGATTTGACCGTCGTTCACCAGCATCGAGTACCGCCAGGAGCGCAGGCCGAAACCGAGGTTCGACTTGTCCACCAGCATCCCCATCTTGCGGGTGAACTCGCCGTTGCCATCAGGCAGCAGGAACACGTTCCGGGCACCCACCTGCTTGCCCCACTGGAACATCACGAAGGCATCATTCACTGACAGACAGATGATCTGATCCACCCCATGGGCTCGGAACTCGTCGTAGAGCTCCTCGTAGCGCGGCAGGTGGTTGGAGGAGCAGGTCGGGGTGAAGGCGCCGGGGAGGGCGAACAGCACCACCTTCCTGCCCCTGAAGATCTCGTCGGTGGTGAGGTCCTGCCAGCGGTAGGGGTTGGGTCCGGGTACGGATTCGTCCCGCACACGGGTCTTGAAGGTGACGTCGGGAACGCGGTCGAGAACGGGCATGGATCGGAAGCGGGACACGGTTGTGAGACAGGGAGGGGCGCCGGCGAACCGGCGCCCGGCAAAGGCTAACCCATAGTCACTCCGGATAAGCCTCTATGGCCATACCGTCAGCAAGTGGAGTCGGCCTCGCAGGCCCCCTGGACCCGTACCGAGGCAGGGGCGAACAGGAACACCTCCTCGGCGATGCGGTGCACCTGGCCGCAGATCGCCGCGATGCCGCCGCACACGAAGTCGATCAGGCGTTGTCCCGGACTGTCCTCCAGCCAGGCCGAGTTCACCAGCACGGTGTGGTTGGCGCGCACCGCCTCAATCACCCTGCGGGCGTCATGGACGCTGCGGGGAGTGAACACGAGCACCTGGCCGCCGATGCCCAGGGGGGCCTTCTGCAGCCTCAGCGGCGCTGAACCGCGGCGTTCGCCACCCGCCGGATCAAGCACTGCCGGCGTAAGCGCCGGGGTCGTTGCTGGCCTGTCGCTGTGCATGGCTGTCCAGCCGCACCTGGTCCAGGCTGCTGTGCCGCGGGCCCTCCGGCCAGGGGACTACAGGCCGGCTTCGTTTTTGTGTGAAGCGGTGTGCTGCGGCGACCCGCGGCCCGGACGGCGTACAAATGGTCACGATCGCGAGTAACATTTGACACTCGACACGGCAGCTGGGCCCCGCCCCACAGCGCTCTCCTCCATGACCTCCATCACCACCGCCGGCAGCACCATCCCCGGAGGTGCCACGGACACCCCGGCGGTCCCGGCAGCGGCGTCCTTGCCGGTGGGACCGGCCGGTCGGGCGATGGCTGAGCCGATGGACGTGTCTCTGCTCGAGGCTCTCGAGCAGCACCTGACCCTTGAGCGTCAGGCCAGCGCCGCCTACTTCGCCCTTGCGATCTGGTTCGCGGAGCGCGAACTGCGCGGCTTCGCCGGATACTTCAGGCAGGAGTCGCTTGCGGAACAGACCCATGCAGCTCGCGTGGCCGACTATCTGATCGCCCGCGGCCAGAGCGTGGAACTTGAGGCCCTGGCAGCCCCTCGCCAGAACTGGAGCGGGGCGGAGGAGATCTTCGCCGCCGTGTTCCAGATGGAGGCGGACGTCACCAGCTCCCTGCAGCAGCTGTACGCCCTGGCCGAGCGCTCCGGTGATGTGCGCACCACCGTGTTCCTCGACCCGGTGGTGGAACAGCAGTTGGCTGCCGAACATGAAGCGGCCCACCTGCTCGGTCGGGTTCGCTTCGCCCAGAACAATCCCGCAGCGCTGCTGGTGATCGACGGTGAGCTCAGTGCCGGCGACCACAGCCCTGTGAGTCTGGCCTGAGGCCCAGCCGGCGGCAGCCCTGGCCCTCAGGCGAGGGGGCGGTTGCAGAGCTCGATCAGAAAGTCCAGGGCCAACGGATCGCCGATCCCACGGCGTTGCCAGCCCCGGGCGGCGCTGAGCAGGACCCGACGGCGCTGGTGGAGCTGCTCCAGGTCCCGCCTCAGACGGCTCAACAGTCGGGAATCCTGGCAGCGCTGCAGGCAATGCTGCAGCTGGCGGCAGCGATGACGGGTGGTGTCGGCTTCGCGGCAGAGGCTGCCGATCAGGCTGTCGGCCGTGGTGACGGTGGCGGTCATGGCCGGTTCCCTCAGGCAGCCAGCGGAGCGGTTTCGATCAGTGCCGGGGCCAGCCGCAATCCTGCGGCGCCACTGGGCACCTCGAGCAGCTGGGCACTGCGGAAGCGTGAGATCAACCTGGTGGTGGTGACGCGGGTGGTTCCGATCAGCTCGCCGATGCGTTCATGGGTGAGGCGGAAGGGCAGGTCACACCAGTCGCCGCAGCGCCGGCCCAGCCTGTTCACAAGCAGGGCCAGCAGGGCATGCAGCCGCTGCTCGGCAGAGCCCAGGTGGCGGATCCGCAGCAGCTGCAGCGTCCACTCATTGACCGCATCGAAGCCCTGGCGATCGGCGATCTCACCGTGGTTTCGGAAGCACAGCGGCGTCAGCGCCTCCACACAGACGCCCTCGCTGCAGAGGCGATCGGTGCGCAGCTGATCACCGGGCTGGAGGAAGGCGATGGTCATGCCCTCGGTTTCCTCGCAGGGGCAGTAAACGCGGGCCACACCTTCCAACACCTCGATGGAGCTGCTGGAGGTGTGCAGGTTTGAGTCGATCAGCACGGACTGACCAGCGGGTACGCGGACGGCAGCTACGGCATCGTCCGGCAGGAAACGGAACCCCATCACGAGCGCAGCGGAGCTTGTTGAGAACTGATCGCAACCTAGAGGCACCAGGGCCCCTTTTGCAAGCGATTCTCAATAGCAAGGCGCAGTTGCAAGCCTGAGCCCTCAGGCCAGGGCCCGGTAGCGACTGACCAGACGCATCGATGCCCCGGGTTCAAGCTCCAGGCGGCGATTCCCGCTCACCAGGGCGCCGCGGGGCGCACTCCAGGGCTCCAGGCACACCATGGGCCGGGGCGGGTCGCTCCAGATCACCACCAGGTCGAGGGGAGCGGTGGTCTCCAGCTCCAGCGCCGTGGCTGCGCTGGGGTCGAGAAGCCGCACAGCCTGCACGGGTCCTGCCAGCAGGTCGATGCCCTCGGCCAGCAGGTCGATCTGCTGGTCGGTGTCGCACGACTGGCCGGTGAGCTGATCGAGGCAGCGGGCCGGGAGGCCCTCAAAGCGCGCCGTGGCCAGGTCGGCAATGCGGAAATACGGGTGCAAGCCGAAGCTGAACGGCATCGTCTGCTCGTCCTGGTTGAGCACCTCGGCGCTGACCTCGAGCAGCCGCGGCGCCAGGCGCACCTCGAGCCGCAGTCTGAAGCGGAAGGGGTACTGGGCCAGGCTGGCACCGCAGTATCCCAGCTCCATGGCGACACCGCGTCCGTCATCCAGGGGATGCATCCGCCAGGGCATGTCCCGGGCGAAGCCA
>JBFLKL010000240.1:0-5617 GCA_040883175.1 Synechococcaceae cyanobacterium
CCCCTGGCCACCAACAGCGGGTTTGTCGTGGGCGTCACCGTGTCGCTTGAGGATCTCACCGGCCAGCTCGAGCAGCTGGAGAACGCGGCGGCGGCGGCCATCGCCGGGGCCGGCAGCACCGCCGAGCTGGAGGAGCTGCGGGTGGGACTGCTGGGCAAGAAGGGCCGCCTCTCGGCGGTGCTGGGGGCCATGGGCAGGCTGCCCGCCCCCGACCGCCCCCTGATCGGCCAGCGGGCCAACGTGCTCAAGCAGCAGGTGCAGCAGCAGCTCTCCGAGCGTCTGCAGGCGGTGAAGTCGGCCGCCCTGGCGGAGCGCATCGCCCGTGAAAGCCTCGATGTCACCGCGCCGAGCAGCTACGTGCCGGTGGGGCACCGCCACCCCCTGATCAGCACGATCGAGGAGATCGTGGACATCTTCAGCGGCCTCGGCTACCGGGTGTCGGAGGGCCCGGAAATCGAGACCGACCACTACAACTTCACGGCCCTGAACATCCCCGAGCACCATCCGGCCCGGGACATGCAGGACACCTTCTACCTGCAGGACGGGCGGCTGCTGCGCACCCACACCTCACCGGTGCAGATCCGTCATCTGGAGAGCAATCCGCCACCGGTGCGGGTGATCGCCCCGGGGCGCGTCTACCGCCGCGACGCCGTGGACGCCACCCACTCGCCGGTGTTCCATCAGGTGGAGGTGCTGGCGATCGACGAGGGACTGGCCTTCACCCATCTGCGCGGCACGGTGACCGCCTTCCTGCAGCGCTTCTTCGGCGACCTGCCGGTGCGCTTCCGCGCCAGCTACTTCCCCTTCACCGAACCCAGTGCCGAGGTGGACGTGCAGTGGCGCGGCCGCTGGCTGGAGGTGATGGGCTGCGGCATGGTCGATCCGGCGGTGCTGGAGGGCATGGGTCTGGATCCGGAGCGCTGGAGCGGTTTCGCCGCCGGCCTGGGTGTGGAGCGCTTCTGCATGGTGCGCCACGGCATCGACGACATCCGCCGCCTCTACACCAGCGATCTGCGCTTCCTGGAGCAGTTCTGAGGCTGGCCCATAAACTCGACCAGCCCCCCGCCCAGCGATCGGTGCCCCGCGTCGGACTGATCGTGAACGACGGCAAGACCCTGGCCGTGGACACCGCCGACGCGCTGGAGGAACGCTTCAGCGGCCACGGCTGGGAGGTGCGGCGGGTGAGCAGCTCCGGCGGCATGGTTGGCTTCGCCAACCCCGACCAGCACATGCGCAGCCGCGGCTTCAGGGCCTGCGTGCCGGCCTGCTTCAGCGAGGATCTGGAGCTGGCGGTCGTGCTCGGCGGTGACGGCACCGTGCTCTCGGCGGCGCGCCAGACCGCACCGATCGGCGTGCCGATCCTCACCATCAACACCGGCCATCTGGGCTTTCTGGCGGAGGCCTACCTGCATCAGCTGGACGGGGCCCTCGAGCAGGTGATCGCCGGCCGCTGGACGGTGGAGGAGCGCAGCATGCTGGTGGTGAGCGTGATGCGCAGCGAGCAGCGCCGCTGGGAGGTGCTCTGCCTCAACGAGATGGCCCTGCACCGCGAGCCGCTCACCTCGATGTGTCATTTCGAGATCGCCATCGGCCGCCACGCCCCGGTGGACATCGCCGCCGACGGGGTGATCCTCTCCACCCCCACCGGCTCCACCGCCTACGCCCTCAGCGCCGGCGGGCCGGTGATCACCCCCGACTGCCCGGTGCTGCAGCTCACCCCGATCGCCCCCCACTCGCTGGCGTCGCGGGCGCTGGTGTTCAGCGACCGCGAACCGGTGACGGTGTTCCCCGCCACGCCGGAGCGGCTGATGATGGTGGTGGACGGCAGTGCCGGCTGCTACATCTGGCCCGAGGACCGCATCCTGATCCGGCGCAGCGACCATCCGGTGCGCTTCGTGCGGCTGGCCGATCACGAGTTCTTCGGCGTGCTGCGCAACAAGCTGGGCTGGGGGCTGCCGCACGTGGCCAAACCCGGCAACGGAGCGGCCCCTTGAGCACGGCCCGGCTGCTGCTGCTGGGGCCGGAGGCCGGGGCCCTGGCTGCGCGGCTGAAGGCCTCCGGGTACGGGCTGGAGCTCAACCCGGAGGCCACCGGGCCGGCTCCCGATCTGGTGCTGCTCGCACCGGCGGAGCAGGGGCGCATCCCCGAACTGCGGCGGCGGTTCGCGGATGTGCCGATCCTGCTGGCGGTGGACGCCGACTCCGTGGAGGAGCGGGTGCGCTGCCTGAGTGCCGGCGCCGACGACTTCTGGCTGCCCGGCCAGGGGGCCAGTGACCTGCTGATGCGGGTGCGGCTGCAGCTCAACCTGCGGCGCCGCAGCGGTCTGCCCTCACCGCTGCTGCAGGTGGCCGACCTCACCCTCAACCCCGGCAGCCGGCAGGTGAAGCGCGGCAACCGTACGGTGGCCCTCACGGCCCGGGAATACCAGCTGCTGCTGCTGCTGCTGGAGCGTCAGGGCACGGTGGTGAGCCGCGAGCAGATCCTGCGCCAGGTGTGGAACGACGATCGCGGCATGGCCAGCAACGTGATCGAGGTGTACGTGCGCTACCTGCGCCAGAAGCTGGAGCAGGAGGGCGAACGGCGCCTGATCCACACGATCCGCGGCCAGGGCTACTGCCTCGGCGCGGGCCAGCCCCAGTTGGATGGGCCCTGAGCGGATGGCACCTGAAGCCCCACCGCTGACCGGCCGCGCTCCGCTCCGCTGGGGCGGGCCTCGACGCAGGCATCTGCCTGGGCTGCTGCTGGCCGGCCTCGCGCCGCTGGCCCCGTTCGCGCCGGCCGGGGCCAGGGATCAGGGGCCGCCCCAGGTTCTGCCGATCACGGCCCGCTGGTGCCTGGCGCCGCAGCGCTGCATCGAGCTGGAGGTGGCCGACACGCCCCGCCGCCAGGCCCTCGGCCTGCAGCTGCGTCCGGCCCTGCCGCCGCTGCGGGGCATGTGGTTCCCCTACGACCCGCCGGCGGTGGCGCGCTTCTGGATGCATCGCACCCCCGAGCCGCTGGACATGCTGTTCGTGCGTGATGGCCGGGTGCTGGCGATCGAGACCAACGCCCTCCCCTGCCTGCGCCTGCCCTGCCCCAGCTACGGCCCCGATCAGCCGGTGGAGGGGGTGCTGGAGCTGGCGGCCGGGGAGGCGGCCCGGCTGGGGATCACGGCCGGCACGCCGGTGTCCATCGAACCCCTGGACAGCGCGGCGTTCAACGACGGCCACCCACCAGCACCAGCACCGGATTGAGCGGTGCCAGGCGCGTGCCGTCGGCCAGGGGAGCACCGCGCCAGGCCTGATGCTGCCCCACCCGCACGGCCAGGCCGGCCTGCTCCAGCGGCGGCCGCAACTCCGCCAGCGCCTCCACGGTGGCCAGGGGGATCACCACCACCCCGCCGGGCTGCAGCCGGTCCAGCACCGCCGCCAGCACATCGGTCCGCCGGCGGCCACCGCCGCCGATCAGCACCCGGTCCGGATCCGGCAGCGCCGCCAGGGCCTCCGGCGCCCTGCCCTCCACCACCCCGGCCGGCACCACCCCCAGCCGCGCCGCATTGGCGCTGATCAGGGCCGCACCGCCGCCGCGCTGCTCCACCAGCCAGCCCTCCAGGCCAGGCTGCAGCCGCAGCGCCTCCAGACCGACGGAGCCGACACCGGCGCCGATGTCCCACAGCACACCGCGCGCGGGCAGCTCCAGATCCGCCAGCAGCTGGATGCGCACCTCCCGCTTGGTCATCAGGCCGGGCCGGTCGTCGTGCTGCAGAAACAGGCCGTCGTCGAGGCCGAACAGGGGCAGTGCCGCCGGATCGGCCGGCGGCGCAGGCGGTTCGGCGATCAGCAGCACCAGGTGCAGCGGATCGAGGTCGGTCGGCAGCGGCGCCTCCGGCGCCAGCCGCTGCACCCGCTCGGCCGGATGGCCCAGCCGCTCGCACAGCCAGAAGCCGTAGGCCTCCTCCAGCCTCGAGGCCCGCAGCAGCCGGCGCACCGCTTCCGCACCGCCGCGGCCGGGGTCGGTGAGCACCGCCAGGGCCGGCGGCCGCTGCTGCAGCGCCGCCGCCAGGGGTTCGGGGTCACGGCCGTGCAGGCTGATCCAGCGGGCGTCCTGCCAGGGGCGGCCGAGGCGGGCGAAGGCCAGCTGCAGGGAGCTCGGGGCGGGGTGGAAGCGCAGCGCCGCCGTGCCCAGCTCCTGGCCCAGCAGCCGCCCGATGCCGAACCAGAGCGGATCGCCGCTGGCCAGCACCACCGCCGGCTCGCCGCTGGCCAGGGCCTGGCGCAGCCGCGGCAGCAGCAGCCCGGGCCTGTCGCTGCTCAGCCGCTCAGCGTCCGGGCAGGCCCGCGCCAGCTGCTCCTGCAGCCGCGCCGGAGCCACCAGCAGGCGGGCGCGCTGCAGCAGCGTCATCCGGGCCGGAGGCAGGCCGGCCAGGCCGGAGGCATCGCAGCCCACCACATCAATCCAGGCTCCGACGGGGCTCAGCGCGGCGCGGCGGCTGGCGCCATGATGCCCACCCGGTCGATGTCCGCCCGATGAGCGATCGCCGCCAGCGCCTGCACGAACTGGTGCTCGCCCTGCTGCAGCAGCAGGAGGGCCTGGAGCTGCTCGATGGCGACGGCCACGCCCTGGGCGGTGGCCTGGGCGGGGGTGGCGGCGGCGGGGATCCGGCCAGCTGGCTGGAGCGCAACCGGCGACGGCTGCAGCGCTACCAGGCCCTGGTGCGCACCGCCGTCACCCTCGACGCCCTGATCGATCAGGAGATCTCCGCCCAGCTCTGACAAGCTGGGCCCACCCTCCAAGCCGGCTCCACCGTCATCCTGCCCATGGCGCCCCTCGGCATTCCCCCGCTCACGTCCCTGCTGAGCGGCGGCCGCAGGGGCTGGCAGGCGCCCGCCGCCAGCTGGCAGCGGCCCATCGGCCTGGGCTGGGAGCGGCCCTACACGGTGCGCTACGCCAGCAACCTGGACGACGGCCCCAACCACGGCATGCCCCTGGGGGGTCTTGGGGCCGGCTGCCTCGGCCGCGCCCCCGACGGCAGCTTCAACCTCTGGCACCTGGACGGCGGCGAGCACTGGTTCGGCACGCTTCCCGACTGCCAGTTCGCCCTGTTCGAGAGCGACGGCCAGCAGTCGCGGGCCCATGCCCTGGCCGTGAAGCCCGAACGGGATGCCTCCCGCCCCGGGGCCGCCCCGCCCCTGGAGGCCTGGAGCTGGTATCCGGCCAGCACGCCCGAACAGACCACCGGCACCTACAGCGCCCGCTATCCACTGAGCACCAGCCATTACGCGGGTGTGTTCGACGCCGAGGTGACCTGTGAGGCCTTCAGCCCTGTCCTGCCCGGCGACTACCGGCGCAGCAGCTATCCGCTGGCGGTGTTCGTCTGGACCCTGCGCAACCCCACGCGCCAGCCGCTGGACCTGTCGCTGCTCTGAGCTGGCGCAACACGTGCGGCTGGTTCACCAACACCGACCCCGCCGCCGCCGTGCACTTCCGCGACGACGGCAGCCCCGAGCACAACTACGTGCCGGCGATCGGCCGCAGCGCCGGCCAGCGCAACCGCTGGCTGGACGCGCCCGGGCTCAGGGGGGTGCTGCTGGAGGGGGAGCGCAGCGAGCCGATCGCCGAGGGCCAGGGGCAGTGGTGC
>JBFLKL010000033.1:0-12022 GCA_040883175.1 Synechococcaceae cyanobacterium
CGGGTCCCGAGCCCGCGGGGCTGGACCAGGCGGTGCGGGCCCATCAGCAGCGAGGACGCAGCGTCAGCCTGCTGGCGGATGAACGGGGAGTGCTGGCGCTGATCGCCGTGGCCGATCAGGTGCGCCCCAGCGCGGCGCTGGCCATCCACCGACTCAGACAGCTGGGGATCATCCCGCTGATGCTCAGTGGCGACAACGCCACCACAGCCGGGGTGATCGCCAGGCGGCTGGGCATCAAGCAGGTGCGCAGCGATCTGCTGCCCGAGGAGAAGCTCGCGGTGATCGCCGAGCTGCAGCGCCAGGGGCCCACGGGCATGGTGGGGGACGGCATCAACGACGCCCCGGCCCTGGCCGGTGCCGCCCTCGGCGTGGCCATGGGTGCCGCCGGCAGCGACACCGCGATGGAGGCGGCCGATGTGGTGGTGATGGACGACGATCCGCTGCGGCTGGTGGACCTGATCGGCCTGTCGCGCCGCACGTGGTGGATTCTCCGGCAGAACATCGCCCTGGCCCTGGGCATCAAGGGGGCGTTTCTGCTGCTCACCCTGGCGGGCACCGCCAGCATGTGGCAGGCGGTGTTCGCCGACATGGGCACCAGCCTGCTGGTGATCGCCAACGGCCTGCGGCTGCTGCGGCCTCTGCCGGCCGTTCGCCCTCACTGAGGCCGAGGTGGGCAGCACGGTGCAAACCGATCACGGCGGCCACGGGTACTTCCGGCATGTCTCACCCCCCAGCCATGGGCGTCACCGATCAGGACCTGCCGCCACCCCCCGGGGATCTGGCCGGCCTCTATGACGCCTACAGCCCGGCCGTCTACCGGCTGGCGCTGCGCCTCTGCCGCGACAGCGCTGCAGCGGAGGATCTGGTGCAGGACGTGTTCCTGCGCTACTGGCGCCAGGAGCGCTACGACCCCAGGCGCGGGCCGGTGCTGGCCTACCTGCTGCTGCTCACCCGCTCGATGGCGATCAACCGACTCAACCAGCAGCGCAACCGCTGGCAACTGCTGCAGCGCTGGTCGACGCAGCTGCGGGGCGGGCAGCACCAGCGCAGCCCCCACGACGCCGCCGAACTGGGGGATCTGGCCGAACGCATGCGCGCTGCCCTGGCCCAGATCAGCCCCAACCAGCGCCAGGTGCTGGAACTGGCCTACTACGAGGGCATGAGCCAGTCGGTCATCGCCGAACACCTGCAGATCCCCCTGGGCACCGTGAAAACCCGCTCCCGCCAGGGCCTGCTGGCCCTGCGCCGGCACCTGCACGATTTCGCCGCCAGCTCCTCCGACCCCCTCGCCATCCCCCCTTCCCTTGCCGATCGCCATGGCCGCCACTGAGCACAACCCTGATCCCCACCTCGATGAACTGCTGGCCGGCTACGTGCTCGGCGACCTCGATGAACACGAGCGCCAGGAGCTCCGCGATGCGCTCGCCGACGACCCGGACCTGCAGCACCAGCTCAATGACCTGCGGCTGACCCTGGAGCTCCTGCCGCTGGCCCTGCCCGAAGCCACAGCGCCACCGTCGCGGCTGCGCCAGCGGCTGCTGCAAGCGGAACAGCAGCATCGTCACCCGCAGCCCGCGGGTGGCCAGCGCTGGCAGCCACGACCCGCCCAGCTGGGCCTGGCCGCCATGGCCTTCGCCCTGGTGGCCCTGGGCACGCAGGTGCTGCAGCTGCGCGGGGAGATGGCCAGCCTGCGACGGGATCAGGCGGCGCCCGCCGGGCTGGAGCCAGCCCTGCAGGCCAGCCGCACGCTGCCGCTGCGGGGCACTGAAGGGCATCCGGAACTCTCCGGCCAGGTGGTGGTGAACCCCGGCCAGACCCACAACCTGCTGATGATCCGCGGTCTGCCGCCGGCTCCACCCAGCCATGTGTACCGCCTGTGGGCCAACGTGGGCGGCACCACCAAGGGCTGCGTCCGCTTCGTCCCCAACGCCGACGGCAGCGTGGCGATGCCCATCCCCAGCCAACCCTCCAGCGCAGCCCAGTCCCTCAGCATCACCCTCGAGCCCCTCCGCACCGATGGCAGCACACCCGATGGCCCCCGGCTGCTCACCAGTGTCTGAGGTCACTGCGTTTCCCGCCCTGCTCCGCGGCCGGCTCGACACCCTGCAGGTGAACCTGGGCTACCGCTGCAACCAGAGCTGCAGCCACTGCCACGTGAGCGCCGGCCCCGGCCGCACCGAGATGATGGATGGGGCCACCCTGGCCCTGGTGCCGGCGGTGCTGCAGGCGCGCGGCATCGGCAGCCTCGATCTCACCGGCGGGGCCCCGGAGCTTCATCCCGGCTTCCGGGACCTGGTGATGCAGGCCCGGGCACTGGGGGCGGGGGTGATCGACCGCTGCAACCTCACCATCCTCAGCGAGCCCGGCCAGGAGGGCCTGGCCGCCTTCCTGGCCGCTCAGGGGGTGACGGTGGTGGCCTCGCTGCCCTGCTACAGCGCCGCCAACGTCGACCGCCAGCGCGGCGATGGCGTGTTCGCGCGCAGCATCACCGGCCTGCGGCAGCTCAACGCCCTCGGCTACGGCGCCGAGGGAACAGGCCTGGAGCTGGATCTGGTGTACAACCCCCAGGGCCCGAGCCTGCCGCCGCCCCAGGCGGCGCTGCAGGCCGACTACAAGCGCGAGCTGGCCGAGCACTTCGGCATCCGCTTCAACCGGCTCTACACGATCACCAACATGCCGATCCAGCGCTTCGCGACGGTGCTGCGCCAGCAGGGTCAGCTGGACGACTACATGGCCTTGCTGCGCGCCAGCCACAACCCCGCCAACCTGGCCCAGGTGATGTGCCGCTCCACCCTCAGCGTGGACTGGCAGGGCTTCCTCCACGACTGCGACTTCAACCAGATGCTGGGTCTGACGGCCGGCGGGCGCAGTCCCCGGCCCCATCTGCGCCAGCTGCTGCAGCACGACCCCAGCGGCGAGCCGATCGCGGTGGCCGACCACTGTTTCGGCTGCACCGCCGGCGCCGGCTCCAGCTGCGGTGGAGCACTGAGCTGAACACCACCGCGATGAAAGCCACTGCGATGAAAACCCTGGCAACCAACAACCCGGAGCCGGGCAATCCCGCCAGAAGGCGCGTGCTGGTGGTCTGCACCGGCAACTCCGCCCGGAGCATCATGGCCGAGGCCCTGTTCCAGGCCCTGGGCGAGGGGACCGTGAACGTCGCCAGCGCCGGCAGTGCCCCCACGGGCCGGGTCCATCCGCTGGCCCTGGAGCAGATCAGCCGTCTGCCCGTGGACCCGAGCCGTTACTCCAGCAAGAGCCTGACGGCGGTCTTGGAGGCGGCGGAGGCCCCCTTCGATCTGGTGATCACCGTGTGTGACCACGCAGCTGGGAACTGCGGGGCGCTGCCGGGCGAGCCGGCCAGGCTGCACTGGGGCCTGCCCGATCCGGCCGCCCACCAGGAGGTCCAGGAGGCCCGGCGGGCCTTCTCCGCCTGCTTCGACGAACTGTCGCAGCGGATCAGCGGCCTGCTGGATGCAGGCATCGATCAGGACTGGGGGGCGGGCGCCGCAGGGCACTGCCGGGCCTCGAAGTCGCAGCTGTAGATCGCCGGCTTCTGCCAGTGCAGGGGGATCTCCAGCAGATCGCGCGGGCCACTGATGCCCTGGGCCAGCAACACCAGCGCCGCGAGCACACTGGCGGACACGTGCAGCCGCCGCCAGCGCAGGCTGCGCTGGGTTTCAGGCTTGGCCGCCATGGCGAACAGCAGCAGGCCACAGAGGCCGATGCCGCCCCAGAAATGGGATTGCCAGAACGCCGGGTCCAGGGGGTTGTCGCTCACGCGCCACACCTCGGGCTGAAGACCGAGACCGATCAGGCCGATCCAGCAGAGCAGCGCGAAGCTGGCCCGGTAGGGGGGCTGGCGGGCCCGCCAGAGAGCGGCGAAGGCCGCAGCCGTGCCGCCGGCCACCAGGGTGAGCAGGCCGAGGCGGGAGGCGCCACCGGCGAATTCGGCGAGGGGCACCTTGGTGAGGATCACCACAACGAGTGCCACCAGCACGGCCACCACCACTGCGCCGGTGAGCCAGCGGCCCAGATCGGCGTGATCACGGCCGCTGCTCACCGGCAGCTTGCTCTGCCCCAGGCGCCGCTGCCGGGCCTGGAGGCCCAGGCGCACCACCATGCCCACCAGCGGGTAGATCACCACCACGGCCAGCGCAGGATGGAGCAGCCAGAGCCAGTCAACCGTCTGCAACGCCATCGCCGGCACTCCATCGCGTGGCCTCAAACATGGGGTCCAGGGGCGTCCCTGTCAGGTGATTGGCGTAGTTCGAAAGGGTCTTGAAGGCGACACCGAGCACCACCTCCAGCACCTGGACCTCGCCATAGCCGGCGGCGAGAAAACCCTCCTGGACGTCCTGAGAGGGCCAGCCGCGGCTCTGGACCACGGCCTGGGTGAAGGCGCGCAGGGCCTCGAGGCGCGGATCCTCCAGGCTGCCTGAGGCGCGGATCGCCTCCAGCACCGCGGGATCGACACCCTGCGTGCCCGCCATCAGGGTGTGGGCAGCCATGCAGTAGGTGCAGACGTTGTCCGTGCTCACCGTGAGCAGCACCACCTGCTGCTCCACGGATGAGAGCGAACTGGCGGCAAACAGCTTCTGGAGCGTGAGGTAGGCCTCGAGCACCGGCGGTGCGCTGCTCAGCACCGCCAGGAGATTGGGCACCAGGCCGTAGGTGGCCCGAGCTTGCTCCAGCAGGGGCCGGGAGGCAGCCGGAGCCGCCTCGATCGTGTGAACGGGATACGAGGGCACGGACAACTCAGCGACGGGGGCCGCAGCCGCCGCGGACCGCACCGCAGTTGCCTGTGCGGACCGCGCCACAGCCACCGGCGGCGCAGTTGGAGCGCTCGAAAGCAGGCGAGGGGGGCCAGCCTGTGAGGGAACCCCGCTGGTGGGGCATGGCCTGGGCAGCGAGCGGCAGGGCCTCCAGCGAGATGGTTGCGGCGGCAAGGCCCTGGGAGAGCCTGCGAGACAGGGAGGTCATGGCGGGAAATGGCAAGGGGGAAGGTCGATCGGCAGACGGGGCGCTGACGCCATCGGCTCCTGTGGCCGACTGCTGTGAGTACCCCTCAACACGCCGCCCGGATTGCGGCGGAGGTCGATCCGGCATCGGTGCGCTTGGCCGGCGGGAAGCGCTGGCGCTCGAGAAGCACCGAAGCGCCGGCGCAACCGTTCCAGAAAGCTCACCGCACTGTCCCGACTGGGCTGGCTGCAGGCGGCATCGATCAGGGGCTGGCGTTCCGCCATCAGGGCGGCCAGGGCCTCGATGGCAGCGGCGTGCGGCGGCAGCGCAGGCTGAGCTGGCGCGGCAGCGAGACCATCACGACCTCGCAGCTGGGCGAGGAGGGTTCCCCCCAGCACCACGATCAGATCCCGCCCCTCATGGCCCTGCCGGCAGATCCTTGAGGATGCGGGGTGAGGGCGGCGGCAGGCCCGGACGGGCGGGGCTGTCGATCGCCAGCCAGAACAGCACGGCGCCGCTGATCAGCCGCCAGGCGGCCGGGCCATGCCCAGGCGACGGCAGAGCGGGCGCAGGCCCGCCACTCCCAGCAGGATCAGCCCCGCCTGGACCAGCGCCGTGAGTCAGGCCGTGACCATGGCGGCTCCTCAGGGGCTCCGGCGGTTCAGGTCCCAGTTGTAGGGGAGGTGGGTGAGGCGATAGTCGCCCCCCAGCAGCAGCTGCCGCTCAGCGGCGGGGCGGTGGCGGGCGATGAAGTGCAGCACGGCACTCTCGCTCTCGTGGCCCGGCACCGGGGCGGCATCGGGATCGGCGCGGGGCCAGTCCTCGGCGAACCATTGAAAGATCTGGGAGATGGCCACCTCTCCGGCGGCCGGATCGATCCGCAGACCCACCCCGCTGGCCAGCCAGCGGTTGGTCTGATCCTCCAGCTGCCGCTCCAGCTCCGGGCCCGTATAGGCCTCGCGGCGCAGCGGCGGGCAGCTGATGGCGGCACACACCAGGGCCGCGTGGATGCGTGGCTCGTTGTACTGGCGCCGCAGGATCTGGTGCTCGATCTCATCGAGGGTGAGGCGCAGCCCCATCACCGGGTGACGGCGCAGTTTCCACACGCCGGGAATCGCCTTGATGCTCGGCCGGATCGGGTCGTGATCGATGATCGAACGCAGGGTGAGGGCGTTGTAGGCGTTGATCAGCAGGGCGATCTGCTCGGCCTCGGACCAGGAGGAGAAGCGCGCGGGGGGGAGGTCGGCCAGGGACTGGAGGTAGCTGTCGAGCTGGGCCGGTTCACGCTGCAGTGCCGCGTAGTCGACCATGCCGCGCCCATCGACCACCCGCTCCAGCACAGCGTTGAGGTCGGCTGGATCCAGGGGTGGCTGTGGCGCTGTGGCGCTTGCCGTGCTGCCGTGGGTGTCACGCCCCAGCAGCACCTCCGGCCCGCTGGCGCAGCCCGCCGGGCCGAGCAGGAGCACGCCGCAGAGCAGGACCAGCGGGGCACGGTGGCGGGCAGGGAGCATGGCGTGGGGCCGGTGGCGGATGCTGGGGTTTACCGCTGAATGGCCGCATCGGTTCGCCCGCGGCCGGACTGGAACCAACTGAGCAGCAGACCGGACAGCAGGGGCAGCCACAGCAGCAGCCGCTCAGCGGTGCTGAGCTGCCAGTCCGGCAGGCGGGAGGGCAGCACGAAGTAGACGAAGGCCGACAGGCTCACCAGCCTGGCCCCCCAGTTCTGACTGGGCACGGCGAAGGGCATCAGCCAGATGAAATACCAGCCGTGCACCACCGGCGAGAGCAGGAGCAACGCCAGCAGGTAGCGCCAGGCGAACACCCCCAGCCGGGCGGTGGTGGCCAGCAGCACCACCAGCACCGCCAGCAGCAGCAACCCGTGCACGGCGTTGGTCTGCAGTGTCCAGGGCCAGAGCTGGCCGATCCAGTGGGGCAGCCACTCGGCGCTGCGGCCGTACCGCATGAACGTGGAGCCGGTGGGCAGCAGCGGACAGACCGGGCCACGACAGAAGGCCAGGGCCCCCAGCAGCAGCGGCGCCAGGCCCAACAGCGCGGTGGCGGCCACGGGGCCGAGCCGCTGGAACTGCCGCCAGCGGCTCCAGGCGCGATGGATCAGCAGGGGCAGGGTGATCCACTTCAGGGCCACGCTCAGGCCCAGCAGCAGGTCGATGCAGGCCTGGGGGCGGGGGCCCCGGGGCGGGGGATCCCGCTCGGCCAGCAGCCAGCCCGCCACCAGGGGCAGCAGGAACCAGCTGTCGTAGTGGCCGCCACCGCTGACGCTGTAGATCACCAGCGGATTCCAGCCATGGAGAGCCGCGCGGGTCGCGCCGAAGCGGGCCGCGAGCAGGCCGCAGATGGCCAGGTCGGCGGCCAGGAAGGAGACCTTGAACAGCAGCACCTGCTGGGCCGCGGCGGCATGCAACCGGAACAGCAGCTGCGCCAGCGGCGGGTAGATCGCCGTGGTGCCCGGGTGGTTGATCTGCCCCCACCAGGGCGTGCGCAGGGCCTCCAGGGCCGGGGCATCGGGCGGCAGGTGATAGGGGCTGAACCCCTGCAACTGGATGCCTCCCTCCCAGAGGTAGCGCCAGATGTCATCGCCGGGCTCCATCGGCAGCACCGCCAGCCGCGCCAGCACCGCCACGGCCCAGAACAGGGCCCGGGGGATGGCGGGCAGGGTCCAGGAGAAGGCAAACCCGAGCCCCATCACCGCCGACGCCCCCCAGAACGGCATCACCCGGGCTGGGTCGAACAGATCGCCGTGGGGAGCCATCAGCACCGCCCCGCCGATCAGCAGCAGGGCGCTGGCCGCCAGCCGCAGGCGGGGGGATTGTGGGGCCATCAGTGCCATCGGCGCAGCCAGCTGCAGGCGAGGGTGGTGAGGATCACGCTCCCGGCCCGCACACTGGCGCCCCAGCGACCGGAGATCTTCGATGCACCGGCCAGGCGCGGCCGATGGGACACGGGGATCTCGCGCACCCGCAGCCCCAGTTCGATGGCCCGCACCTGCATCTCCAGGGTCCAGCCGTAGCCGCGGTCGCGCATCGCCATGGCCTCGAAGGCCGAGCGCCGCACCAGCCGCAGGGGGCCCAGATCGCGGTAACGGAATCCCCAGCCCAGGGCAATCAGCGTCGTGGCCAGCCGGTTGCCCCAGCGCTGCAGAGGCGTCAGCGCCGCCCGTCCGGCGGCGGTGGCGGTGCGATCCCCCAGCAGCAGGTCGTGGTGCTGCATCAGCGGCAGGAAGCGGGGCAGCTCCTCGAGCGGATCGCCGCCGTCGCCATCACAGAACAGCAGCCAGCGCACCGCCGGATCGAGGTTGCGGCAGCCCCGCCAGCAGGCCCGCCCGTAGCCGGGGCACGGTTCGCTGAGCACCTCCGCCCCCAGCTGCCGGGCGATGGCGGCGCTGCGATCGCGGCTGCCGTTGTCCACCACCCGGATGCGGCGCAGACCCTGGCCCTGCAGCTGGCCGATCACATGGGCGAGCGTGTGCTCCTCATCCCGCACCGGGATCACCACCTGAATGCTGTCCAGGAGGGCCGGGGCGGCCGCTTGTGGCGGGTGATCCAGGGTCATGGCCGATCGCGAGTTGCAGACGGATTGCCTGCGGCAGACGATCCAGGTCGACAGGTTCGTCGAGATCGGCCAGGGGGGCCTGCTCACCCCACGACCATCCGAGCGTGCGCAGCCGCTCGCGGGTGATGGCGCAGACCGCACCCGTGCTCCAGGGAACCGCGCGGAACAGGGCGGGGTGAAAGCGGCGCAGGCCCAGCAGCACATAGCCCCCATCCAGGCTGGGGATCAGCGCGGCATCGGCGCCGCAGAGCTGGGCCGCGGCCGTCTGCAGGTGATGCGCCTCGAGTTCGGCACAGTCCATCCCCAGCAACAGCAGATTCGCGCCCGAGGCCAGCACCCGCTGGGCCACCGCCGCCATGCGCCCGCCCAGATCGCCGCCGCTCTGCTCGCTCCAGGCCAGCTCCGGCGGCCAGCTCAGCCGCCGCCAGGCCGGATCGCCTGGGGCGGGACTCGCACACACCTCCACCACGCCGAGGCCGCTGGCGCAGGCCGTGCCGATCGTGCGGCGCAGCAGCCGCTCCGCCAGCCGGGCGGCGCCAGCTGGCCCCAGGGCCGGCTCCAGCCTGGTCTTCACCGCCCCGGGCCGCGGTGCCTTGGCCAGGATCACGATGCGCACAGGACGTTGCAGGAAACCGACCCTCCCAGGTCCCGGTGATGGCTGTACCGCCGAGCCGGCCTGCCGGATTTCAGCCCCGCCTGTGCCCACAGCCAGGCGGGGCTGAAATCCGCGACGGGGCCTCACCGGTAACAACAGGGACGAGCCTGGCGCATGACCTCCTCCCCCGCCCATCCCACCGGTCGGCAGCACCGCTGGCGCCAGCTGCTGCTGATGGCCGCCATCGCCCTGGTGGTGGCCCTGTTCTTCGGGCTGGGGCTGCACCGACAGCTCACCCTGGAGGGGCTGCAGCGCGCTCACGGCGCCCTGCTGGAGCGGCGGGCGCAGGCACCGGTGCTGGTGGCCGGGGCCTACATGCTCATCTACATCGTGGTCACGGCCCTGTCGCTGCCGGGGGCCGCGGTGCTCACCCTGGCCGGCGGGGCGATCTTCGGCCTGGGGCTCGGCACCCTGCTGGTGTCGTTCGCCTCCAGCCTGGGCGCCCTGCTGGCCTTCCTGGTGGCCCGCACCCTGCTGCGCGATCTGGTGCGACGACGCTTCGCCCGCCAGCTGGCGCCGATCGAGGCCGGCGTGAAGCGCGATGGGGTGCTCTACCTGCTCAGCCTGCGGCTGGCGCCGGTGTTCCCCTTCTTTCTGGTCAACCTGCTGATGGCGCTGACGCCGATGCGGGCCATCAGCTTCTACCTCACCAGCCAGATCGGCATGCTGCCCGGCACGCTGGTGTACGTGAACGCCGGCACCCAGCTGGCCCAGCTGCGCGGCCTGGGCGGCATCCTCAGCCCGCCGCTGCTGGGCTCGCTGCTGCTGCTGGCCCTGTTCCCCTGGCTGGCGAAGGCGGCCACCCGCCGCTGGCAGACCTGGCGGCTTTACCGCCCCTGGCGGCGCCCCCGCCGGTTCGACCGCAACCTGATCGTGATCGGCGCCGGCGCGGCGGGGCTGGTGACCTCCTACATCGCCGCCACGGTGAAGGCGCGGGTGACGCTGGTGGAGCGCGCCGAGATGGGCGGCGACTGCCTCAACACCGGCTGCGTGCCCAGCAAGGCCCTGATCAGCTCGGCGCGGCTGGCGGCCCGCATGCGCCGCGCCGACCGCTACGGCCTCGAGCCGGTGGAGCCGCGCCTGAGCGTGCGCCAGGTGTTCGCGCGGGTGGCCGCCAAGGTGGAGGCGATCGCGCCCCACGACAGCGTCGAGCGCTACGAGGGCCTGGGGGTGGAGGTGCTGCACGGCCAGGCCCGCCTGCTCGATCCCTGGACCGTGGCGATCCAGGACCCCGAGGGGCAGGAGCGGACGCTCACGGCGCGCGCGATCGTGCTGGCCACCGGCGCCGAGCCGGTGCTGCCCCACTGGCCGGGGAGCGATGCCGTGCCCCTGCTCACCAGCGAAACCGTGTGGAGCTGGCTGGGCAGCTGTGCCCTGGAGCGGCCGCGGCTGGCGGTGCTGGGGGGCGGGCCGATCGCCTGCGAGCTGGCCCAGGCCCTGGCCCAGCTGGGGCTGCCGATCACCCAGATCCAGCGCAGCGAGCGCCTCCTGAAGAAGGAAGACGCAGATGTGGCCGCCGAGGTTCAGCGCGCCCTGGAGGCCGATGGCGTGACCCTGCTGATGGGCGCCACGGTGCTCGGCTTCGAGCGGGAGTCCGGCCCCCGGGGCGCGATCACGGTGCGGCTGCGGCAGGGGGAGGAGGAGCGGGCCATCGCCTGCGATGCCGTGCTCTGTGCCCTGGGCCGCCGCGCCCGGCTCACGGGCTACGGCCTCGAGGAGCTGGGCATCCCCACCGGCGCCACCGTCACCACCAACGCCTTCCTGCAGACCATCTACCCGAACATCTACGCCGCCGGCGATGTGGCCGGGCCCTTCCAGTTCACCCACACAGCCGCCCACCAGGCCTGGTATGCGGCTGTGAACGCCCTGTTCGGCAACCTGCGCGCCTTCAAGGCCGACTACCGGGTGATCCCCCGCACCACCTTCACCGAACCGGAGGTGGCCACGGTGGGGCTCACCGAAGCCGACGCCGCGCTGGAGGCCATCGCCGTGGACGTGACCCGTTTCCCCCTGCACGAACTCGACCGCGCCATCGTCGAGAGCGCCGAGCAGGGTTTCGTGAAGGTGCTCACCCAGCCCGGCGGCGACCGCATCCTGGGCGCCACGATCGTGGGCGAGCACGCCGGCGAACTGCTGGCCGAGTTCGTGCTGGCGATGACGTGGGGCCTGGGGCTGGGCAGGATCTTCGCCACCATTCACGCCTACCCCACCATGGCGGAGGCCAACAAGTACGCCGCCGCCAGCTGGAAGAAGCAGCGCGTGCCCCAGCACCTGATGCCCTGGCTGCGCCGCTACCACGCCTGGCGGCGACGCGGCTGAGTCCGCCGAAGCCTTCCTGTCCAACCCCCACCACCGTCCACCCACCGAGCACCCCCCAGCAGCCATGGCCAGCCCCACCCGCACCAGCCGCGACACCCCCGCCCCCTCCACCACCAGCTGCTGCAGCCCCACCGTCACCAGCCCGGCGGACCCCAGCACCCCTGATACCAGCACCACCGACGTGAGCCGCGGCGTGCAGAAGTACTACGGCGCCACCCTGAGCAGCAGCGCCGACCTGCGCACCGACGCCTGCTGCGACGCCAGCAGCGTGCCCGAAGCCCTGCGTCCGCTGCTGGCCCGCATCCACCCAGAGGTGCTGTCGCGCTACTACGGCTGCGGTCTGGTGGTGCCGCCGCTGCTGGAGGGCCTGCGGGTGCTGGATCTGGGCTGCGGCAGCGGCCGCGACGCGTACCTGCTGGCCCAGCTGGTGGGACCCGGCGGCGCGGTGGTGGGGGTGGACATGACGCCCGAGCAGCTGGCGGTGGCCCGGCGGCACCAGCAGCACCACGCCGAGCA
>JBFLKL010000241.1:0-7935 GCA_040883175.1 Synechococcaceae cyanobacterium
GCGCTGGCGCGTCGCCCCCACCCTGGCCCTCATTTTCACCGTAACGGTAACAACCGCTACGGCAATCAACGGTGCGATGGTGATCTCCCAGAGCATGGATATCGCCCGGCAGAACAGCACCAAGCGCCTGCGCGAGATCACCCGCTCCCTGGCGGCCAGGATCGATGCCGATGCCCTCGCCTCCCTCAGGAACCCCGACCAGAACGCCGATCCGATCTATCTGCGCACCCACGCCCTGATGAAGCAGACCCGCTTTCAGGTGGAGGGGGTGGGCTTCGTGTACACGCTGCGCCAGGTGGAGGGCACGCCCACAGACGAATTCTCCCGTTACAGCTTCGTCGTCGACGGCACCCCCTACGGCAGCGAGGACTACGAACCCATCGGCGCGGTGATGACCACCAGTCCCAGCACCGACGCCCTGCACCGGGTCTGGGAGACGGGCCAGTTCGAGGCCGACCGCCGCTTCGTCACCGACGAATGGGGCACCTGGCTGTCGGGCTACTACCCCCTGTTCCGGCGGGACGGCAGCTTCGAGGCCGTGCTGGGGGTGGACATCATCTCCGACCACGTGATCGACGAGCGGCAGCGCATCCTGGCCACCCTCTCTCAAGGTTATCTGCTCAGCCTGCTGATCATTCTGCCCATCGCCGCGGTGCTCGGCCGCCGCATCAGCAGTCCCCTGCGCCGCATCAACGGCCGCCTGCTGGCGATCTCCCAGCTCGACTTCGACCCCGATCGCTCACCACCGCCGATCACCGGCCGCTGGGTGCATGAGATCCATGAGATCTCCGATTCGATGGAGCGGGTGGAGAGCGCGCTGGTGGATTTCAACCGCTATGTGCCCGCCAAGCTGGTGCGCAAGCTGGTGCTCAACAGCGATCAGATCCGCCTCGATGGCGAGGTGCGCCAGCTGGCGATCCTGTTCACCGACATCATCGGCTTCACCCAGATCACCGAGACGCTCGATCCCCAGCTCATCCTCAACGCCCTCAACGACTACTTCACCGTCATCAACGACGCCGCCGAAGCCACCCAGGGTGTGGTCGACAAGTACATGGGCGATTCGGCCCTGCTGTTCTGGGGGGCGCCCGATGCCATCGACCATCCCGCCCGCTCCGCGGTCGACGCCGCCCTGGACTGCCATCGACGCCTGGAGGAGCTCAATCAGCGCTGGCGGCTGGAGGGCAAGCCGCTGCGCTTCCCCACCGGCTTCGGGCTCGACTACGGCTCGGTGGTGGTGGGCAACATGGGCTCCGAGAGCCGGGTGAACTACACGATCGTGGGCGATCGGGTGAACCTCTGCAGCCGGGTGGAAACCGTGAACCGCCGCTACGGCACCCGCATCCTCGCCACCCGCTCCCTGGTCGACGCCCTCGGCCCCGACCGCGAGCGCTACCTGATCGTCAAGATCGACGAGGCCCATCTGCGCGGCATCACCCAGCCGGTGGAGCTGTTCGAGATCCGCGGCCTCCGCGACGCGCTCGAGCCCGACGAGCTGGCCTTCGCAGCCAGCTTCGAGGCCGCTTCAGCCGCCGCCCGGGCGGGACGTCAGGCTGAGGCGATCGCCATCCTGCAGGGGCTGCCCGAGCGCTTCGCCGGACTGGCCTACGTGCGCCAGGCCCTGCACGCCTGGGAGCGCGGCGACGCCCGGCACGCCCAGGCGGCTCCCCAGCCGGGGCTGCCCTCCCGCCGGGATCCCACTCCCTGATGGGGCTTCAGATTCCGCACCGGATCGGTGCCAGCCCCATCCACGGTCGCGGTCTGTTCTGCCGCACCCGGCTGGAGCCCGGCGCCCTGCTCTGGCGCTTCCAGCCCGGTCTCGACCGGGCCGTGTGCCTGGCGGGCCTCCCCGAGCGGCAGCGCCTCGATCTTCTCCACTTCGGCTACACCAATCCCCGCCGGCCCGGCTGGGTGGTGGTGTGCGGCGATGAGGCCCGTTTCTGGAACTTTCCGCCCCCCGGCGAGCCCGCCAATGCAGTCCTCTCCCCCCGCATCGCCCACGGGGAGCATCTGGTGATCGCCGCCCGCAGGATCGAACCCGGCGAGGAGCTGCTGATCGAGCCCGCCTCCGACGCCGACTACGCCCGCAAGCTCATGCACCTGCTCGCCGAGCCGGCTGGCAGGCTGTGACCATGACCAGCAGCCCCGCCACGGCCGGCACCGCCACGGCCGACCTTGCCGATCCCGAGCTCGCCGCCCTGGCGGAGGCGGTGGAGCGGCGCCGCAACTTCGCGATCATTTCCCACCCCGACGCCGGCAAGACCACCCTCACCGAGAAGCTCCTCCTCTACGGCGGCGCCATCCAGCAGGCCGGCGCCGTGAAGGCCAAGGGCGAGCAGCGCAAGGTGACCTCCGACTGGATGGAGCTGGAGAAGCAGCGCGGCATCTCGATCACCTCCACCGTGCTCCAGTTCGACTACCACGGCAACACCGTGAACCTGCTGGACACCCCCGGCCACCAGGACTTCTCCGAGGACACCTACCGCACCCTGGCGGCGGCCGACAACGCCGTGATGCTCGAGGACGCCGCCAAGGGCCTCGAACCACAGACCCGCAAGCTGTTCGAGGTGTGCCGCATGCGGCGCATCCCCATCTTCACCTTCATCAACAAGATGGATCGGCCGGGCCGCGAGCCCCTCGAGCTGCTCGATGAGATCGAGCGGGAGCTGGGCCTGGCCTGCTGGCCGGTGAACTGGCCGATCGGCAGCGGCGATCAGTTCCGCGGCGTGATCGACCGCCGCAGCCACCAGCTGATCCTGTTCGAGCGCGCCACCCGTGGCCGCGCCAGCGAGGAAACCACCCTCAGCGTGGCGGAGGCCCGCGCCAGCGGTGCGGTGGAAGCCGAGCTGCTCGATCAGGCCCTCGAGGAGCTGGAGCTGCTGGAGGGGGCCGGCGCCGAGCTGGATCTCGAGCAGGTGCGGGCCGGTGAGCTCAGCCCCGTGTTCTTCGGCTCGGCGATGACCAACTTCGGCGTGCGCCCCTTCCTCGACGCCTTCCTCGAACTGGCCCAGAAGCCGGTGGCCCGCGCCAGCAGCGCCGGCGTGATCGATCCGGTGGCTCCCGGCTTCAGCGGCTTCGTGTTCAAGCTCCAGGCCAACATGGATCCCCGCCACCGCGACCGGGTGGCCTTCGTGCGCGTGTGCAGCGGCAGGTTCGAGAAGGACATGACCGTGCAGCACGCCCGCACCGGCCGCAGCATCCGCCTCTCCCGCCCCCAGAAGCTGTTCGGCCAGGACCGCGAGGTGGTGGAGGACGCCTACCCCGGCGACGTGATCGGCCTCAACAACCCCGGCATGTTCGCCATCGGCGACACCCTCTACCTCGGCCCGAAGGTGGAATACGAGGGCATCCCCTGCTTCAGCCCGGAGATCTTCGCCTGGCTGCGCAACCCCAACCCCTCCGCCTTCAAGAGCTTCCGCAAGGGCGTCAACGAGCTGCGGGAGGAGGGCGCCGTGCAGATCCTCTACGACACCGACGAGAGCAAGCGCGATCCGATCCTCGCCGCCGTGGGCCAGCTGCAGCTGGAGGTGGTGCAATACCGGCTCGAGAACGAATACGGGGTGAAGACCCGGCTGGAGCCCCTCGGCTTCTCCGTGGCCCGCTGGGTGGTGGGCGGCTGGCCGGAGCTCGAAAAGGTGGGCCGCATCTTCAACTGCAAGACCGTGCGCGACGCCTGGAACCGGCCCGTGCTGCTGTTCAGGAACGACTGGAACCTCAACCAGCTCCGCGACGACCACCCCGAGCTGGAGCTCAGCGCCGTGGCGCCGGTGGTGAGCGGCGTGGAGCCGATCAGCCTCTGATGCCGCTCTGCCGCTGATCCCGGGCCCCACACCGGCTCTCCGGGCGCGCCAGACTGAGTTGTAACGAACCGTCAAGGACGATGCCGGATCCGGTCTGGCTGGTGCGCCCCCGCGCGGATGGGGGCTGGGATTACGTGAGTTTTCAGAGTCAGCCGGGTGTGGAGCCCACGGGCCTCTCCACGGTGGAGATGCGGGAAGGCAGCCACCTGCCCCCCCAGATGCCCCTGCTCAAGCGCCGCCACCGCCTCGATCCCGCCGAGGCCGAGCGCCAGCGCCAGCGCCTGCAGCGGGAGGGTGGATTCCGCTGCAGCAAGCCCCTGTTCTGAGGCTGGCTCGATACGCTCTGTGCAGGCAGAGTCTGTACAACGCCGTCCCGGTCGCCCCCGCCGATGTCCGATCTCCTCGAGCCGCCCTCTGATTCCGGATCGAACTCAGGATCAGACCCTGCGGCCGGACCCTATGAGCGGCTGGGCGTGAGCCCCGAGGCCAGCTTCGATGAGGTGCAGGCCGCCCGCAAGGCCCGGCTCGAGGAAGCCGGCGAGGATCCCATCGCCCGCTCGCGGGTGGAGGCGGCCTACGACGCCGTGCTCATGGACCGCCTCAAGGAGCGCCAGCAGGGTCGGGTGAGCACCGCCGCCCGCACGGCATCGGCCCGCGAGCAGGTGGCCCCGCCGCCGCCGCGCCCCTCGCTGCCGGCCCTGCCCAAGGTGGCTCTGCCCCGCGTCGCCGCTCCCTCCCTGGCAGCCCCCACCCTGGCCATGGCCGAGGGCAACGACCGTGCGCTCGCCCTGGGGGGCTTCGGGGCGCTGCTGGGCCTGCTGCTGCTGGTGCCAACCGCCCCTCCCGAACTCCTGCTGGCCCTGGCCACCGGCCTCTGTGTGGTGGTGCTGCAGCGCCGCCGCCGCCGCTTCCTGGCTGCCGTCGGCTGGGGCTTCGGGCTGCTGAGCGTCGGCCTCCTGCTCGGCGGTCTGCTGGTGGGCGCCGCCGCCACCAGCATGCCCCTCGGTCTGCCGCTCAACCTGGCCCAGCTGCAGAGCCTGCCGGCCCTGCTGCTGCTGCTGCTCGGCGCCCTGCTGGTGGCCTGAGCGCTAGCGCGGCGCCACCGGCGTCACTTCCTCGATCAGCTGCTCCAGTTCCGCGGCGTTCACCCGGTACACCTCGCCGCAGAAGTGGCAGGTGAGTTCGGCCTGGCCATCCTCCTCCAGCATGCTGCGCAGCTCAGTGCGGCCGAGCAGCTTCAGGGCCCCGAGGCTGCGGTCGCGGCTGCAGGGGCAGCGGAAGCGCACCGCCGTCTCTCCGCCCAGGGGCTGGGGGTCGAGGTCGGGAAAGATGTCCTCCAGCAGCGTGAGCAGGTGGCCCTCGCAGGCCGCCAGCCGCTGCGGGAAACCCCTCACCTCCCGGCAGCGCTCCTCCAGCAGGGCCACCAGGGCCGGCTCCTGGGCCGCCTTCGGCAGCACCTGCACCAGCACGCCGCCGCTGCACTGAATCCCCTGGCTGTCGATCACCTCGCCCACGAACACCGCCGAGGGCGTCTGCTCCGAGTGCAGCAGGTAGGAGGCCAGGTCGTCGCCGATGCCGCCGCTCACCAGCTCCACCGTGGAGCTGTAGGGCTCGCCCTCGCCCAGATCCCGCACCACGTGCAGGTAGCCGGTGCCGGTGGCGGTGCGGAAGTCGAAGTGGTGGCTGCCATCGGCCTCCTCCACCAGATCCAGTTCCAGCTCAGGGTTGCCCACGTAGCCGCGCACGCTGCCGTCACGGCCGGCATCCACCATCAGGCCGCGCAGCGGGCCGTCGGAGGCGATGCGCAGGTTCACCCGGCCGTGGGCCACCTTCATCGAGCTGGCCAGCAGCAGGCCTGCCGTCATCGCCCGCCCCAGCAGGGCGGAGGTGAGGAACGACAGCCGGTGCCGCCGCGCCGCCTCGCGGCCGGTGGCGCTGGTGGTCACCGCCACCAGGCGGATGCCGCCTCCGGCGGCGGTGGCCCGCAGCAGCTGGTCGGTCATGCACGCCCCCCGGTTGCGGGCATGGTACGGAGCGTGCCCTGCTCCATGGGGCTCAGCCGCCCCTGCTCCAGCCGCCAGCACTGCGGCTCCAGCGCCCGGAACAGCTCCGGCTCGTGGGTCACCACCAGCACCACCCGTTCCTTCGCCAGATCCCCCAGCAGCCCCACCACATCGCCGCGCACCGCCCAGTCGAGGCCGGCGGTGGGTTCATCCAGCAGCAGCACCTGCGCCTCGCGCAGCAGCTGCACCGCCAGCGCCAGCCGGCGCTGCTGGCCGCCGCTGAGCCGCTCGGGCTGCTGCTGGGGCGACAGCTGCCCCAGTCCCACCCGCTCCAGCACCTGCTCCATCTGTCCGGCCTGCAGGCGCCGATGGCCCAGGCGCAGCTCCTGGCCCACGGTGAGACCGAGGAAATGGCGTTCGGGGAACTGGAACACCAGCCCGCACAGCCAGCGCCGCTGGCGGCCGTTGAGCACCTCTCCGTTCCAGCGGATCCTGCCCCGTTCCGGCTCGGCCAGGCCGCTGATCACCTCCAGCAGGGTGGTCTTGCCGCCGCCGCTGGGGCCGGCCACCAGGCCCAGCCGGCCGGCCGCCAGCTGCAGGTTCACGTCCTCGAGCACCGGCCGGGCCGCCGTGGCCGGCTGGTAGCGCACCCCGCTCAGTTCCAGCATCGCTCCAGCATGCCCCGCCAGCGGCAGGCCGTGCCGTCCTCCGCCACGGGCCGATGTGGGATCGTGAGGCCCCTGCCCCACCGCCCCCGAGGCCCTTCCCCATGGAGGTGCGTTTCCGCGAGATCGACCCCTTCAACTGCTGGATCTGGCTGCGCTTCCCCCATCCCCCCGGCCAGGGTGAGCGGGGCTACGTGGAAACCGCCTTCGACAGCTGGTTCTTCCTCGGCAAACTGGGCGGCTTCAACGCCGAGAATCTGCAGGCCCACGAGGCCGATGGTGGCGAACTCAGCTGGCTGGCCTACGACGCCGAGTCGGCCGACAGCGCCCAGCGGGCCCTGATGCACAACATGGGACCGGTGGAATACCAGGGCGCCTGGGCGCGCTGCTGGGTGGATCTGGGCCTCAGCGACGCCGTCGCCATCGACGTGCTGATCAACACCTTCCACCAGCTCAGCCGCGACGTGGTGGAGATCGAGGAGCTGGTGATCGGCGGTGTCAACGACGACTGGCCGATCGAGGAGCAGCCCGAGGAGCTGCTGCCCTTCGCCGGCAGCTGAGCGGAGCGGCGGCGGTGGCGCGGGAGTGGCGACGGCTGCTGGTGCCCCCCGAGCGGCTGGCCGCCGCGGCCGGATCCTGTGATCGCGCCGGGGCGGAGCTGGCGCTGGAGCCACAGGAGCTGCACTACCTGCGGCGGGTGCTGCGGCTGCGCCCCGGCCAGCCCTTCGCCCTGGTGGATGGGGCCGGCCACCTCTGGAGCGCCACCCTGGCGGCCGGCGCCGGCACCGGGGGCGACGCTCAGCAGGCCCGCGCGCTGCTCGAGCAGCCGCTGCAGCGGCCGCTGCTGGCGGAACCGCCGCCACGGCCCGCCCTGCAGCTGGCGGTGGCCCTTCCCCGTCAGGATGCCGATGTGCTCGTGCGCATGGCCTGCGAACTGGGCATCGATCGCCTCTCGCCCCTGCACGCCGCGCGCAGTGCCGCCGCCGAGCCGCTCAGGCCCCAGCGTCAGGCCGCGATCCTGAGGGAGGCGCTGGAGCAGTGCGAACGGCTGTGGCTGCCCCGGCTGGATCCCCCTCAGGACGCCGGCCCCTTTCTCGGAGCAGCGCCAGTGCCTCTGCCTGCGCCGCCACCGCCCGCCTCCGCGGGACAGGTGCTGCGGCTGCTGGCCACCACCCGCCGGGAGGGCCTGGAGCCGCTGGAGCAGCGCCTCAACGCAGCCGGCCTGGCGGCGGAGCTGGTCCCGACGGCGGTGCCGCCAGCTCTGGTGGTGGTGGCGATCGGACCGGAGGGGGGCTGGAGCCCCGAGGAGGAGCGCATGGCCGAGGCGGCCGGCTGGCGGCCGGTGGGCCTTGGCACCACGATCCTGCGCACCTCCACGGCCGCCGTGAGCGCCGCCGCCCTGCTGACCGCCTGGCGCCGGGGCCTGGTCCTCAGCTGCGGAACATCTCGTCCACCATCCCCTTGAAC
>JBFLKL010000242.1:0-5447 GCA_040883175.1 Synechococcaceae cyanobacterium
AAGCGGGTGACCGGACTCGAACCGGCGACGTTCAGCTTGGGAAGCTGACATTCTACCACTGAATTACACCCGCAGGAGATAGGCAACTACCCGGAGGTAGTTGCCTATGGCTGAAGCCTAGCCGGCCAGGGCGGCGGCGCAGGCGGCCACGCCGTTGCCCGGTGTGCCCTTGTGCAGCCCCAGTCCCTCCAGGGTGGCCTCGATGGCGGCCACGGCCGTGAGCACGTCGCGGTCGCACACGAAGCCCAGGTGGCCGATGCGGAACACCTTGCCCTTGAGATGATCCTGGCCTCCGGCCAGCAGGATCTGGAAACGCTCCTTCACCTGCTTGCGCAGGGTCTCGGCGTCGATGCCCTCGGGAGCCACCGCGGTGATCGCCGGGCTGCCATGACCTTCGGCGGCATAGAGCGGCAGGCCCATGGCGGTCATGCCGGCCTGGGCGGCGGCACGATGGCGGGCATGGCGGGCGAAGATCGCCTCCAGGCCCTCGGCCTGCATCATCTCCAGGGCCGCCTCCAGGGCGAAGTAGAGGTTCACGGCCGGCGTGAAGGGGTTGCTGTCGGCCTGGGCCGACTTGCGGTACTTGCCCAGATCCAGATAGAACTTCGGCAGATCGGAGCGCGCGTAGGCGGCCCAGGCCCGATCGCTCATGGCCACGAAGGCCAGCCCCGGCGGCATCATGTAGCCCTTCTGTGAGCCCGAGCCGATCACGTCGAGGCCCCAGGCATCCATCGGCACGTCGCAGGCGCCCAGGCTGGTGACGCAGTCGGCGATCGTGAGGGCCGTGCCGTGGGCGCGCACATGGGCGGCGATGGCCTCCAGATCGTTGATCACCCCGGTGGATGTCTCCGAGTGGGTGAGGATCACCGCCCTGATCGCCTTGGTGGTGTCGGCCTCCAGGGCGCGGCGGAAGGCCTCAGGATCCAGGGGCTGGCCCCAGTCGGCCTTGATCACCTGCACGTCCAGGCCGTAGGCCCGGGCCACCTTCACCCAGCGCTCGCCGAACTTGCCGTTGTCGCCGCAGAGCACCCGGTCGCCCTTGCTCAGCACGTTGATGATCCCGGCTTCCATGGCGGCGGTGCCGCTGCCGGTGATCGCCAGAACGTCCCCGCTGGTCTGATGCAGCCACTTGAGCTGCTCGGTGGTGCGGCGCACGATCGCCTGGAAATCGGCGCTGCGGTGCCCGATCGGGTGGCGGCCCATGGCCTGCAGGACGGTTTCCGGCACCGGCGTGGGGCCGGGGATCATCAGGCTGAGCTTGTCCTGCATGGTGGGGGTGGCGGGGGCGAAGCGGGGTGGAGGAAGGCGCGCCCGGCGGCGCCGCGATCGACCACCATAAAAAACAGTGCAGGTCTGTCCCTCCGGTGAGCGCGCCCGTCCCCCATGGCTGAGCCCGGCGCCAGCCCGATCGGCTACATCCTGCCGGTGTGGACAGCCGCCGCGGCCCGGGCGGCGCTGCAGGCGCTGCGGCAGGAGCCGGTGGCCCGCGACCAGCCCCTGCGGCTGGAGCCCGGCGCGGCCCCCGAGGCGATCCCGATCGAGGCGGCCGCACCCCTGCCCGACGGCAGCGCCCTGGCCATGGCCCGCTGCGACCCCGGCGCCGGCGTGCTCGATCTCACCCGGGGCCTGCTGGTGTGGGTGCAGGCGCGCTGGCTGGAGGGCGCCGGCCCCTGGCTGGAGCTCCGGCCCGGCGCCGGCGTGGGGGTGATCCAGGCCAGTGCTCAGGCCTGTCTGTCGGGCTACGCCCGTCGGTTGCTGGAGTGGAACCTGCGGTC
Source organism: Synechococcaceae cyanobacterium (assembly GCA_040883175.1). Taxonomy (GTDB): domain Bacteria; phylum Cyanobacteriota; class Cyanobacteriia; order PCC-6307; family Cyanobiaceae; genus NIES-981. The sequence goes on from JBFLKL010000242.1 coordinate 1,776, forward strand.
CCTGGTGCCGCCCGGGCGCCGTCTGGCGCTGGAACTCACGATTCCCGAGGGCCGCCGCCTGGCCGAACGCACCAGCAATGCCGCCTTCGGGGTGGTGGACGGACTGGCCCTGATCGGAACCCAGGCCCGGGTGCAGCGCAGTGCCGCCCCCGAGCAGCTGGAGCAGGCCCTGGGGGCCCTGCGCGAGCGGGCCGGCGCCGCTGCCTTCGGGGGTGATCTGGTGCTGGTGATCGGCGAGAACGGCCTCGATCTGGCGCCCAGGGTGGGTCTGCCCGCGGCGCTGCTGCTGAAGGCCGGCAACTGGCTGGGCCCCCTGCTGGTGGCGGCCGCCGAGGCCGGCGTGCGGCGGCTGCTGCTGTTCGGGGTTCAGGGGAAGCTGATCAAGCTGGCCGGCGGCATCTTCCACACCCACCACCACCTGGCCGATGGCCGCGCCGAGGTGCTCACCGCCCTGGCCGCCCTGGAGGGCCTGGCCGGGGCGGACCTGGCCCGTCTGCATGCCGCCGACAGCGTGGAGACAGCCCTCAGCGACCTGGAGTGCCAGCAGCCAGCGCTGGCGGCGCGGCTGCGGGCCCGCGTCGCGGCGGCGATCGAGCAGCGCAGCCAGGCCTACCTGCGCAGCCACGGTCAGAGCGGCCCGATGAGTGTGGGGGCGGTGCTGTTCGATCGCCGCCGTCGGGTCCGGGCCTGCGGTCCTGAGGGGGAGCGGCTGCTGGCGGCCTTCAGTGCCGCGGCGCCGAAGGCCGCCGGAGGCGGCCCCTAGGCTTCAGCCCCGGCCCGCCCAGCGCCCATGCCCGTGATCGACGCCGCCTCCCAGTCGTCCCGCCATCCGGCGATCGTGATCCTGGACTTCGGTTCCCAGTACTCCGAGCTGATCGCCCGCCGGGTACGCGAAACGGAGGTGTTCTCCCTGGTGATGAGCTACACCACCAGCGCCGAGCACCTGCGCGCCCTGGCCCCCAGAGGGGTCATCCTCAGCGGTGGACCCAGTTCGGTCTACGAGAGCGGGGCGCCGGTGTGCGATCCGGCCATCTGGGAGCTGGGCATTCCGGTGCTGGGTGTGTGTTACGGCATGCAGCTGATGGTGCAGCAGCTGGGCGGCTCGGTGGTGGCGGCTGGCCGGGCGGAATACGGCAAGGCGGCCCTGCACGTCGACGACCCCACCGATCTGCTCACCAACGTCGAGGAGGGCTCGACGATGTGGATGAGCCACGGTGATTCGGTGCAGCGGCTGCCGCCGGGCTTCGTGCGTCTGGCCCACACCGACAACACGCCGGAGGCGGCAGTGGCCGACCACGGCAGACGTCTCTATGGCGTGCAGTTCCATCCCGAGGTGGTGCACTCCAGCTGCGGCATGGCCATGCTGCGCAACTTCGTCTATCACATCTGCGGCTGTGAGGCCGACTGGACCACCGCCGCCTTCATCGATGAGGCCATCGATGAGGTGCGTCGCCAGGTGGGCGGGAAGCGGGTGCTGCTGGCCCTCTCCGGTGGCGTGGACTCCTCAACCCTCGCCTTCCTGCTGCACCGGGCGATCGGCGATCAGCTCACCTGCATGTTCATCGACCAGGGCTTCATGCGCAAGGGCGAGCCCGAATTCCTGATGGACTTCTTCGACCGCAAATTCCACATCAAGGTGGAGTACATCAATGCCCGTGAGCGCTTCATCAGCAAGCTGGCCGGCGTCACGGATCCGGAGCGGAAGCGCAAGCTGATCGGCACCGAGTTCATCCGTGTGTTCGAGGAGGAGAGCCGGCGTCTGGGCCCCTTCGACTACCTGGCCCAGGGCACGCTCTATCCCGATGTGATCGAAAGCGCCGACACCAACGTCGATCCCAAGACCGGCGAACGCGTGGCGGTGAAGATCAAGAGCCACCACAACGTGGGCGGCCTGCCCAAGGACCTCCAGTTCAAGCTGGTGGAACCCCTGCGCCGGCTGTTCAAGGACGAGGTGCGCAAGGTGGGCCGTTGCCTGGGGCTGCCCGAGGAGATCGTGGGCCGGCATCCCTTCCCCGGTCCGGGGCTGGCGATCCGCATCCTGGGCGAGGTCACCGACGACAAGCTCAACATTCTCCGCGACGCCGATCTGGTGGTACGCGAGGAGATCCGCGACGCCGGCCTCTACGACGAGATCTGGCAGGCCTTCGCGGTGCTGCTGCCGGTGCGCAGCGTCGGGGTGATGGGTGACAAGCGCACCTACGCCTTCCCCGTGGTGCTGCGCTGCGTGTCCTCGGAGGACGGCATGACCGCCGACTGGTCGCGGCTCCCCTACGACCTGCTGGAGACCATCGCCAACCGCATCGTCAACGAGGTGCAGGGGGTGAACCGGGTGGTGTTCGACATCACCAGCAAGCCTCCCGGCACGATCGAGTGGGAGTGAGGTCCGGCCCCGTGGCGAGCGCGGGGGGCGTCCGTTACCTTCGGGTCCCCGGTTCGTCGTGCCGTGAGCGCCGCCCCCGCGTCATCCAGCGACCCTGAGCTGCAGCGCCGTCTCCAGCAGGACAGCATCCAGCTGGGCGGCAAGACCATCTACCTCAATCCGTTCCTCTACTGGCGTCGCTTCGACGCCAACACCGACCGCTGGCTGCGCGAACCGGGCCAGCTGCCCGAGGAACAGATCGCGGCCAACCGCGGCCGCTTCTACCCGGAGCTCGACTGGGATCTGCTCGACCCCCAGGAGCGCCTCGCCAAGGACGGGGCCGTGGAGATGTTCCTCAAGAGCCTGGAGCTGATCACCACCTTCAACCCTGAGCTCAGCGCCGGCCAGCTGCTCGAGGTGGAGCGCAAGATGGCCGTCACCAAGAAACGCTCCTTCGAGCGCTGGGTGAGCCGTTCCCTGCAGCGCCGCCGGCTGGAGGAGGCCAGGGAGCGGCGCCGCTTCGATCGCGAACGCACCCTGCGCGCCTGGGGCGAATGGATCAGCCTTGAGGCCACCCGGCAGGCGTTGCTGCCCTTCGCCGCCCTGCTGGTGGTCGCCGCTGTCGGTGGTTGGTGGCTGGGCAGCCAGCAGGCCTGCCGCACCCCTCCGCTCCGGCCGCCTCTCAGTGACAGCCTGCCCTGATCCCCACCGCCCGAGGCAGACTGGAGTGCCCTGCCCCCCCGGTGATGGCCGCCGATCCCTTCGACGCCCTGCGGCTGACGCTCATGCAGGATGTGCTGCCGGTGGGTATGGCGGTCGTGGACCGCGCCCGCAAGGGCGGACCGCGGCAGGTGATGGCGGCGTTCGACGGCAGCAGCGCCGACCCCCTGGGCCAGCTGCGCCAGGAGGGTGAACCGGCGGCCAGCCGTGTGCGCGCCCAGCTCGATCAGGTGAGCCCCGGTCTGGGCAATCCGGTGATGCAGGTTGAGGTGCGCGACGTGGGTGAGCAGCCTCCTGTCGCCGATGCCGTTCCCGATCCGGGGGACCCGGAGGAACTCGAGCGGCGGCTGGCGGCGATCGCAGCCCGTCTGCAGCAGCTGGAACAGGCCCTGCTGCCCCCCGGGTCGCCGGAGCCTCCCGCCGGCCGCCGCTAGCGATGGCCTACACCTCCGGGGCCCGCCACAGCGGCCTGGGCCGCCAGCCGCTGTGGCTGCTGCTGGTGCTGCTGCTGTTCAGCACGGCCATGGTGACGCGCCTGGCCTGGCTGCAACTGCTGCACGGCGTGGAGAACCGGCAACGGGCCGATGAGAACC